>NZ_JBHFOM010000025.1:0-59957 GCF_053543955.1 Colwellia sp. E150_009 | reverse complement strand
GTTAGTATGCAACATGAGAGTTACCTTTTTTTGTTTAAATTAAAGATTCGACACCTTTAATAAAAACGGGTAACTCTCAACTTTTCAAGTCGATGTGTCAGATTAAGTCGGAACTAATACAGTTTAAGTGTGTAGCTCGAAGTCTAGTTGCACATTCTACGACATTAAGTCGGTAAATTTATCATCACCCACATCTCGATTTGGCAACGTTTTAGTTTTAAATAAATGCTGGAAGTCGTAATAAGGGTTGATGTCATTGGCGTGACAAGTCATCACAATACTATAAAGTGTTGAGCTTTCTTGGGCACCATTAATTGGTTGTTCGTCGATACAGTCAACGGCGCAAAAGCTAATGACTTAACCCCGTTTTACTATATCGCGTATTGTCTTGAGCAACTAAGCGGTGTTCATGTTGATATAGCAAAACTGTTGCCTTGGAATATACAGTTTAGCTAAGTGTGATTGCCCAGACACTTACGATTATTTAGCTTTTTTGTATTTATATCAATTTTGACTTGAGTTAGGCGTAGAAAACTCACGCCAGCGATTCAAATGGCGATAAACAATATAAGAAACACCCTCAACATCCTTTATTCTAAGTTTTTCAACCATTTCTCTGTGATCTTGATTACTTGCCCGTGAACCAGCTACGGTCGTCCAGCTGCCTTGGCGCCCAGGCAATCCTCTATGCCGCATTTCTTCTATTTGTTGGCATAAAATATCATTACATGATATGGAATAAAACCTATTATGAAACTCCATATTTAATGCAATCAAGCTATCTTTTGTTTGATGCTCAATAGCGTCTTCAAAAAGGTCAACTATGGTTTGAAGTTCGTCAATATCTTTGGCATTAGCTTTCTGCACAGCAAGTTTTGCAGCAGCCGTTTCTAATAAAGTTCTTACTTGATATAAATCTTCACGTTCTTTATCAGACGGGTTTATAACCCGATATCCTCGATTAGGAATATGACTGATTATTTTCCTAGCTGCAAGGTCGGATAATGCCATACGGGTTTCAAAACGATTTGCTTGGTAACTGCTCTCTAAATCAGCCTGCTTTAACCACTCGCCTGCTCTATATTTGCCAGAAATAATATCATTTTTAATTTGTATTGCTAATCGATTTTCTTCGTTTTTTTTAGTCATATTAAAATAGTAGCCAATATGTTATTTTACCAGTAATATAACATTTAATAGTTTTTTCTTCCAGTAATACTAGTAAAGACTACAAAATTTAGCGTTGAATTGTTATTTAATACCAATTTGATTAAATTTCTTCCCAACTCAGAGCTTCATTAGCGAGCTTAGAACAAGGAAAATTGATTAAACATAGATATTCTATATTTCTTCAATTTTGCGATGTTATCAGTTTGCTAATGAGCTCCCAAAGGGCGAGTTTAAAAGGCTTACATGCGGCGTTATTGATTTTGACAAGGGAATGACCATTCTCTTCAATCAATGCCTTGCCTCTAAGCCTTTTAATTCTCTCGCTGAGCGGGAAAGAACTTAATCAACTGGTATAACGCTTAACTCGCCAAAATATAAATATAGGTATGAATTATGAGCATTAAAACAGGAGATATAAAACGAGTTAAACTGAAAAGTGGACACGAAGTCGTCACTTATTCAATTGGAGAGGGGGGGAATGTTCTTTTATGCGCAAATGGCGGCCCCGGATTACCTTGTGACTACATACGAGATAGTCATTATATAATGGCCGAAGAAGGCTTTCGTGTTGTTACTTGGGACCAACTAGGGTGTGGAAAATCGGACAGACCAAACAATAATGCATTATGGACAGTTGAGCGTTATGTTGAAGAAGTCGAGGAGATTAGATTAGCACTTGATTTGGGAAAAGTTCACTTTTTAGGGCAATCATGGGGGACTTGGCTTGGGATTGAATACGCCTTGAAATACCAAAGTAATTTAAAGTCTTTGATATTAGCTAATGGCGCTGCAGATATTCCACATTTAATTTCTGAATTAAATCGCTTAAAAGCATCTTTAGGGGCAGAGACTGTAACTATGATGCAAAGAAGAGAAGCAGAAAATACTATCGAACATCCAGAATACCAAGCAGCTATTACCTTGCTTAATTATCGTCATGTTTGCCGACTCGATAAATGGCCAGATGCTGTAAATCGTTCACTCGATGACTGGAATCAAGCTCCATACGTTACTATGCAAGGGCCAAACGAGTTTACGTATACGGGTAATATGAAAGATTGGAATCGGTGTGATGAGTTACATAATATAAAAGTACCTTCGTTGATCTTAGTGGGCCAATATGACGAATTAACACCTGCTTGCTCTGCTAAAATTAACGATAACTTGGCAAACTCACAAATACATGTTTTTAAAGAATCTTCCCATATGCCATTTTATGAACAACCAAGTTTATATTTTAGTGCCTTAACAAAATTTCTGAAACGCGTAGCAAATTGATAATAGCAAGAGCATCACCATTATGGTCACTGCTCTTTGGCCTACTTATGGAACATAGGCCAAATTTAACATGCTTATATTTCGTCAATCACGTTTCCGTCAATATACTGACTAAAAACCTCAATAGCTTTGCTGCAAATAACATTACCATCGTGAGCCGCACCAGGGACTACTTCCATATCGACGTTTAATCCATGCTTGGTAAAGTTTTCAAATAGTGACTTACATCGTTCAACGCGAGTGGCACCTGCGATATTTGCATCTTCCATCCAATATTTATCACCAGGAGCGTGTGTTATTTCATGAGTACTTAGATCTTCTTCACCAACCAGCAATTGTATTCTTGGTATTTTAAGTGACTCAATATTAAATACCATATCAAATTTTTCTTCTATATTTCGTAAACCAACCCACCAATCCTTGTCAGTGTCAATCAGTGTTACTGAGCCAGGCGAAGCAATAATTAAATAGGAGATTTTATCTGGGTGAAGATAAAAAAAGCGGTGTGCAAAATGAGCGCCTCCAGAAAAACCAAACATAAAATAGTTGTCTATTTTAAGGTGTAGTCTATCACTTATTTCATCAATCATGGCTAACAGCACTTGATCGTATTGTACTTTATCCGTCATAAAATATTTGTAGCTATCTCTGTCTTCACTATCTGTAATACCACAAGGAAATAATGGTGACAATAAAATGTAACCATAACGGTCGGCAAAAGAAATAAAGCGGTCTCTTATTAATTGGTTATTTCGGCCAGATCCATGAATCACTACCAGTAATTTATTACGCATGTTATTGGTGTGTGCAATATGGGCAGGTACATAAGTAGTATACGAAAAACGTTGGTCATATTGACAAGAAAAGTCGGCAGATTTTCCTATGTCATAAGGTGATATTAATTTATTGCTCATTCAATCTCTCCCAGAGTTAATTTTAAGCATTGTTATATTTAATTTTATAATGGTAGCCAATATACGCAATTATACTTGTATTTACGAATAGATTTACAAAATAAATAGGTTTTATTTTATTTTTAATCTTCTTTAAAGGTGGTTTAATGATGTTTTGTTTTTGTATTATGTAGATATGTTGCTGTTTTTTATATTAATTATTTATTTTTCTGTGGGTTTTATATACATGTTGATAATTAAGCTCAAATTGGCTACTATTAATGTGGTTAAAATAATGTGGTTAAAAATTATTATTAAAAATAAAACATTAAGGTGGATATATAAAATGAATATATATAAAACAATATCAGCTATCGTTGGTTTAACCTTTGCTGGGACTAGTACTTATGCTCAAGAGAGAGGGGTAAGCGAAGATGTAACCGTAAAGGAAAAAGAAACTGAAGTTATCAGAGTGACCTCTTCTAGACTGGCGTCAACATTATCTACAATGCCTGGTTCAGTAACAGTTGTTGATCAAGAAGAACTTCAAAAGCAGTTAGCTGTTACTAGTGATTTAGGCGCAATACTAGGTCAAATGGTTCCAGGAATGGGAACTTCTTCAGCTTCACCGTCAAATGTTGAAACGTCATTGCGTGGAAGAAAGCCCGTATTCTTTATAGATGGTGTTCCTATTACACCAACTTTAAATGAAGTTGGTAGGGAAATGAGAATGATTGACCCTGGCGCAATAGAAAGGATTGAAGTCGTTAGAGGATCTTCCGCTTTATATGGCAACAGTGCTGGTGCAGGCTTTATTAATTATATTACAGGAGCAGGACAGAAGGGAGCTACAGAAATTGCTGTTGAGATAGGCTCCCAATTTTCTGTCAGTGAGTTTGGTGATGGACAAAGACCATCTGTAAGATTATCTGCTACAGGTGGAGATGATGAAATTGACTATCGTACAGTCGTTTTTTATGAAGAAATAGGGGGCTTTTTTGATTCAGACGGAGATCGCATTGCACCAATTCCAAATGGTTTTAGTGGTTTAGCTGATTCTAAAATTTATAGTCTATATGGAAAGATCGGTATAGACATGGAAGAAGGACGCATTGAATTTAGTGCCAATACTTACAATCAGAAACAAGATACAAAATATACTCTTGAAAATGGTGATGTTTCAGAAGGCATAAAAGCAACAGCAGTACTCAAAGGCGATGATGCTTTTGAGGAAGCAGATCAGTTCCATGAAAATTCGGTATTCAACTTAAGTTATAGTCATCCTGATTTTTTAGGTAGTAGGCTAAACAGTCAGTTATATTATCAAAACTCAAAAAGTGTTTTTGATTATTCAGCTACAAAATTTCCTAAAGCAGAAAAGACATCAGGGCAATCTGATACAACTTCAGATAAGTTAGGAGTAAGAATTGATTTACGTACCCAATTACCGCAGCTAAATAATGGCGCCGAATTATTATGGGGAATAGACATATTAAAAGATAAAACTCGTGCTGATTTAGTTGATGGTCGTACATATGCACCACCTCAAGAGTTAAATAGTCAGGCGATTTTTGCTCAATTATTATTTGAACCGATTGAAAATTTAAACCTGACTATTGGCGTTAGACATGAGCGTTCTCAATTGGAATTAAAGGATTTTACATCCTTGTTAACATATGCCGAATCATCAATTGTAAAAGATGATGAAGGAAATATTACTTATGCTGAGCTGTCAAATGTTACAGGGGGAACACTTGACTACGATGCCACACCAATAAATATTGGGGTGACGTATGATTTGTCTTCAGATTTTAATGTCTTTGCTGGTTTTTCCCAAGGTTTTCAAATTACAGGGGTAGGTCGAGAATTACGCAGCTGGCCAGAACATGTCAATGTAGAGATATTAAACCCCGATCCTAATTTAATTGATAGCTATGAAATTGGCGCTAGAAAAAGTTGGGACTCTTTATCTGGTACATTTTCAGTATTCTATACTGATTCTTCAAACGGATTATCATATCGAGCTGATCCCACTAATCCTGATGCTGCTATAGTTGATAGAGCGGGAGATAAAGTCTATGGCTTTGAGCTAACATTTGATGCTGATTTAACAGAGAATTTATCTTTTGGTGGCACGTATGCATGGCTTGAAGGTAAAGCTGATAAAAATGGTGATGGTAGTTTTGATGATTATTTACAAAACCGTCGTATTCCACCACAAATGTTAAGTATATTTTTAGAATACGATAATGGAGGCGATTGGATAACACATTTACAAGGCTTATATTCAGGAAATCGTGACAGGTTTCCTGATAGTACAGCTTTTTGGGAAGGTAATATTAATAGTTTTACAACAGTTGATTTAAGTGTAAGTGGGAAAGTAGGACCTGGCACTCTGATTATTGGCTTAAGTAATATGTTAAATGAAGATTACTACACGCACGTTTCTGAATCAGCTCAACAAGATAGCCGATACTCAAAAGCTCCTGGAGCAACAGCTTCAATTCGTTATGAATTTAAGTTTTAGCAAAAAGTAATGATTAGATTCAGGGGAGCTAACCTGAATCTAATCAAGTCAAATACTTGAGGAGATCAAATGAGTATTAGAAAAATTATTTTATCTATGCACCGTTGGATGGGATTGATTTTGGGCATTTGGTTACTGCTACAAGTATTGACTGGTGCTGTTTTAAACTTTGAGGATAACATTATTTCAGATATTCCAAGTGGTGATTTAGTTAGATTAGATGAGAAACCTGTAGGTAGCATTCTTGCAATATTGGAAAGAGACTTCTCTGAGCATCAACTCCTCAGAATAGAGTATCCGCCAGTAGGTAAGTCTAGTTTTATTGTCAGAACACAACACAACACTAGTAAAAAGGAACATTATAATAAATACCTACCTTCATCTGATCAATTTATTGAGTTTGATTTATTTGAATATGCAACTATTTGGCTATTTAAGTTTCATGAAGAGTTACTTATTAAAAAAACTGGTCATTATATTGTCGGTTTATTAGGATTAGCATTGTTTTTGTGGGTTCTATCTGGTCTTTATCTTTGGTGGCCTTCGGGTAAAAAAAGAGCATTAAATATTTCTTGGCAAGGCTCTTATCGAATGCAGCTGTATGATTTACATCGTGTTATCGGGGTATTAGTTTCAATATTTTTGTTGATAATTTCCATAACAGGTATAGGTATGTCGTATCGAACGAAGCTACTTGAAGTGTTTGATAGTGCAAAAGCAATACCTGCAGCATCAATGAAAGAGCAGAGCTTGTTAAGCTGTGTACAACACAATGAAATCGATATCACTATTAATTGTCTCGCTAAAACAGCGGGTATTTCATCAGTAAAAGACATTCGCTTTAATGCTCACCAAGAGCAAATACAAATATTGCTTTATGCGAGTGATCATTCAAGAAGTCTTGCCGTTGATACGGTTGTTTTTTCAGCAAAAGAGGCTGAGAAAAACAGGGTGAATTTAGCAATAGAAGAAAATATTTCTGAAACCGTTTTAAATTGGATGTACCCATTACACACAGCAAAAGTAATGGGTACCTTTGGTAAGTTTATTATGTTTATCGTTAGCCTAATGACAAGTTTACTTATTGTTATAGGATGGTTAATTTGGTGGGATAAAAAAAGAGGACAAAAGCATGAAACTAAAATTCGCACATAGATATTTATTAGCGACAGTATTATTCAATGTAAGTTTTTTGATGTCATTAACTGTAAATGCTAATGAGTATGACAGCGAATATTTTAATTCGATAGAGCATCAACAATTAATGGAAGCTTCTGAGAAAGAATCTGATTTACTTATTTATTCAAATATTGCTGAATACAATTGGTCTAAAATCTTAGATGCTTTCAGTGCTAAATACCCATGGATGAGAGTGAACATTCAAACATTGGATATGGGGCCATCAGCGGTATTTGAACGTTATTATGCTGAACGTTCTGTGAATCAAAAAACGGCTGATCTCATTGTTACTGGTTCTCCTGACTCTTGGCTGAGATTTGTTAAAAAAGATGGTTTATTACCATATCAATCACCTTTGGCGGCAGAGTATCCGCAATGGAGTAAACCCAAAAAAGGGCTATATACCTTTTCTACTGATCCAATGATCATGATTTATAATAAAATATTATTACCTGAAAATGAAAGGCCTGCTAGCTTAGTTGACTTGATGTCTTGGTCAAGTAATCCAAAGCGAGTGAATAAAATTGCTACATACAATGCAGATAGCCATGCGTTTGGTCATGCAATTCATTGGTTTACAAATAAATTTTTTAAAGAAAAAAATAAAGATAATGTTTTGTACGAAACGCTTGGCAGTATAAGTCGTTTAGAAAATGGTGGTGCAATCATGGTAGATAAAGTGATAACTGGTGAGTACTTAGCGTGTTATTTTGTTTCTGGCATTACGGTGTTACCTAAAATGAAACAAAGAGGTAGAAATAAAATTTTAGGTTGGAATTTAATTAAAGATGGGACGCCTGTATTTTTAAGAGGAATGGGGGTGACTCAGCAAGCAAGGAATCCAGCCACTGCAAAGCTAATGCTTAATTATTTACTCACTCATGATGGGCAGGTCTCGGTTGGTAAAGGTGGGTTAACTCCCTACCGAGAAAGTGTTACTTCTGCAGAAGTACCGTATTTTACTTACACTGATATCGCTAATGAAATAGGTGAAGAAAATATAATACGTGTGCATTATGACTCTAGCGATGAAAGTGAAAAAGAAGCTTTTATAGATAGTTGGAAGCAAGACTACCGCATCAAAAATTAATAGAAACATAGGCTTATTTTTATGGGTAAATATATCAACTAGCCAATGTGACTTTCGAGCATAAAACTAACGAACTCATAACTCGCAATACTACTGTGGGTGATTGATCAATTTTAAATTAAAAACAAAGTTAATGCTATCTCGGTATCTATAGGGGTGGTTGCTACTTAATTAAGATATTGAAATTATGAAGATTATGAAATTTACGAATTCTTTAAATTATTTATCAACTAACTTAACTAGGGGGTAAAAATGAATGTATCAACAGATAATATAAATTCAGATAATCGTACAAAATTAAATCGAGCGGTATATATACAAAGTGGTGTAGCCATTTTGGCATTCATTTTAGTTATTGCGCCTTTGTCTCCAATCCTATTTCAATCATTTTTAGGTAATCCTATTTATGAAGAAATCAAAATTTTTACCTTTGCAAATTTTGAAAAGCTTTTAACCAATGCGAAGTTTTATAGTGCAATGTCAAATTCAGTTATTTTGGCATTAGGTACTACCTTCATTGCCTTGGTCATTGGTATAAGCACCGCTGTTTTACTAGGCCGAACAAATTTACCTATGCGTCGCTCTTTAGGAGAGGTTGTTTTGCTACCTATGTATGTATCTCACTTGGTACTAGCATTTGGTTGGTTTGTTATGTACGGCCCGTCTGGATACATCACGTTATTAGTCAAAGACTGGTTTGATGTGCAGGCTTGGGATCTATATACATTACTGGGCATGTCAGTGGTCGCTGGCGCCGCGCAAGCGCCTATGATTCACCTGTTATGTTCAAGCTCTGCAGCCGCCGCAGATGCTTCATTAGAAGATGCGGCAAGAGCCTCAGGCGCAGGGCCATTTACAGTGTTATGGCGAGTCACTATTCCTTTACTTCGACCAGCTATTATCTATAGTGGCACCTTGACATTTATCGGTTCATTAGAAATGTTATCAGTGCCGTTGATCTTCGGTTCGCCTGTAGGGCTCGATTTCTTTACCACCTTTTTATATATAGAAGGTTTGGGCAAGGCTGTACCTGATTACGGAATGATAGGTGCTGCTGCAGTATTATTGCTTGCACTAATCACTGTCTTGATAGCACTGCAAGGCTTATTATTAAGGAAAAGTGGTCGCTTTGTTTCTATTAAGGGGAAGGCTACACGAAGAAAGCTTTTTGATTTAGGGCCTTATCGTTGGCCTATAGCAATAGGGATATCAGCCTACTTTTTCTTTACTTTAATTGTTGTATTAGGTGGTGTGGTTTTACGAGCATTTACCTCATTTCTCACTCCTTTATTATCACCAGTGGAAACACTAACCTTCGATAATTTTGCACTAATTTTTGAGTACGATGCCTATACAAGATCTATCACCAACAGTTTGTTTATTGCTGGAGTCGGGGCTGCGATTGCCGTTGTAGTCGTTACATTAATTACGGTTGTAGTGCACCGATCACGATTTAAATTTAGAAAGCCATTAGAATTTATAGCACTTTATCCTAGAGCTGTACCAGGTATTGTTGCGGGCTTAGGTTTCTTTTGGGGCATGATGATATTCCCAATCTTAAGTCCATTATATGGCACGGTTTGGATCCTTATTTTAGCCTTTACAATGAGAACTATTCCAACAGCCTTTGGAGCTATTTCTCCTATGCTTTTACAGATAGGAAAAGATTTGGATCAAAGTGCAAGAAGTGTTGGAGCTGATTGGTGGACAACGACAAAAACTATTATTATCCCATTGTTAAAGCCTGCAATTTTTGGCGCTTATGTATTGTTGTTTCTATCTTTTTTAAAAGAGTATGCTTCCGCTGCATTTTTATTTTCGCCAGGAAGCGAAATCATAGGTACAACAATGTTGTCTTTTTGGGCTAATGGTGATTCAGGTCCGGTAGCTGCGCTTGCCGTTATACAAATAGCGATCACAATAGTGTTTGTTGCTATAGCCAAAAAATTTTTAGGAGTAAAGGTATATGAATAAGTTAGAAATTAATGATTTTTGTAAAGAGTTTAATGGTTCGCTAGTTGTTGATGATGTAAATATTACTGTTGAAGATGGTGAGTTTTTAACATTGCTTGGTCCATCAGGTTGTGGGAAATCAACAACTTTATTTGCGATTGCCGGATTAGATAAACCAACGTCGGGTAGTATTAGTTTAGGAGATACTATTTTTTCTGATGCAAATACAGATGTATTTGTTGAACCTGAAAATAGGAACTGTGGCCTAGTTTTTCAATCATATGCTTTGTGGCCACACATGACAGTCTGGCAAAACCTTTCTTTTCCTTTAGATATTAGAAAAATATCTAAAAGTGAAAAAGAGCGCCGAATTAATGAGGCTATTTCACTTGTTGAGCTTAATGGGTTAGAACAGCGTTATCCTCATGAATTATCTGGTGGTCAGCAACAGCGGGTTTCACTCGCGCGGACATTGGTTTATGAACCCAAGCTATTATTACTCGATGAACCGCTTTCTAATCTTGATGCAAAATTAAGAATACGGGCGAGAAAATGGCTTAAAGAGTTACAAACAAGGTTAGCGCTTACAACGGTTTACGTTACTCACGATCAAGCGGAAGCATTATCGTTGAGTGATCGAATTGCTATCATGGATAAAGGTAAATTAGTTCAACTTGATACACCTGCTAATATTTATCGCAAGCCTGCGAATGCATTTGTCGCTGATTTTATTGGTAACAGTAATTTTATTCCAGGTAAAGTTATTCAAGTTGATGTGGGTAGTTGCCAAGTTGATATAGGTAATACCATTATTAAATCCTCAATTGATAATCAATCTAAAATAGGGGATGAGGTGGTAGTTGCTGTTCGTCCAGAGTGTATTTTACCGATCAATGAACGTCAATCACCGACGACAAATATTATGGAAGGTAAGATCACATCCCGTGAGTATTTGGGATCTAAATTTCAATATTTTATTGATCTGGCCAATGGCGAATGCATCCGAATGGAATCTGAGCTTGATATCGCGAGGAATGAAGTTCAAATCACATTTGATGAAATTGACGCTATAGCATTTGCTGTTTGAGGTAATGATGAACTCTTTAAAAGTTGCATGTTTGCAAACCAATACTGGCCCAGATAGAAAAACTAACCTTGAGATGATTGAAAGCTTGATGCTAGAAGCTAGCATCAAAAAGTCTCAATTGGTCGCCTTACCTGAAGCATGTGATTTTTTACATGAAGACGCTGAAGTGATGAAGAACTATGCCAGCCCTGTTAACAATCACTTGGCATTAAAGCATATTTGCAAGTTGTCAAAAAAATTCAATTATTGGACACTTATTGGTTCATTAACCGTGCGCCAAGATAAAGGAAAGTTGGCAAACCGCTCGTTCTTGATTTCTCCTCAAGGGGAGGTTGTTGCTTGGTATAATAAAATACACATGTTTGATGCTAATATACCAGGCAGTGAAGATGCAAAAGAATCAGATATTTATTTACCAGGTAATAAGTTAGTCGTTGCTGAAACCCCTTGGGGTGAACTGGGCATGAGTATTTGCTACGATGTAAGATTTCCTCATCTTTATCGAGCATTAGCGCACCGTGGAGCCAATTTATTATCTGTACCTGCTGCGTTTGCAGAAATAACAGGTCAAGCTCATTGGCATACCCTGTTAAAAGCTCGAGCAATTGAAAATGCCTGCTTTGTTATTGCACCAGCGCAAACGGGTCATCATTATCAAAACAGATATAGTTATGGGCATTCACTGATTATTGACCCTTGGGGAGAGGTATTAGCAGATGGTGGTGTCGACGTTGGAATCATTATGGCTGATTTAGATCTAGATAAAATCAGTAAAGCGAAAGCGATAATTAATAGCATTGCTCATGATCGAGCATTTGCCTAACGAACGAAAATAGTAAAATAAATCGAGTTGTTGTTGAGGTAACAAGGAGGCGACAACTCGCTCATTTCTAATATGAAATATCCTTTTCTTATACACTCTTTAACCATTTTGACGTGAAGTAGTGTCACCAAGATATTACTGAGTAGCGTTCTTCCAAGATGTAATAGGTTTCAATTGTGAGCGATAGCAAAAGCAAGCCGATAAAGCTGAGTGCTTTAGCGACTTGTACAAGTTATTGACTAGCCACGTTTGTTGAGGAAAGCATTTAATCCAGCAGTAAGTATGGCCTGTTCGTGGGTAAACACCAATAAATAGGCGCCAATATTGTGTGCAAATTCTTGTTCTTGAGTACTCCAAGCTGGCATTATCCACGGCTTATTCGCATTTTTTGCGGCTAAGGCTATCTGTTTTATCATTTTTTTATCTATTTCATCAAAGGTATAAGCACCTCTTCCTTGAGAAAGCGACAAATCTGTAGGACCAATAAATATTCCATCAACAGTATCAAGTGCTAAAATCTTATCTACGTCTTGAAATGCTTCAGCGGTTTCTATCATGGGATAACAACGAGTGTCACTATTTTGATTTTGAAAATATTGGCTATCGGCATTGCCAAATTGTAATGTTCTACCGCCTGCACAACTTCGGTCTCCTAAAGGCGCAAATTTAGCGTAAGAACAGGATTTTTTTGCATGCTCCAAGCCGCCTATGTGCGGTATTATTACCGAGTTTACGCCAATGTCTAACATTTGCTGTATTGCCGACATTTCGGTAGATAAAACTTTAGCGTGAACAGTCAATCCCATTGATTTTGCTGTCAAGATGAAGCGATCAGCGCTAGTAATATCAAAAATACCGTGCTCAATATCAATCACTATATCAGTTATGTTGTTGTGATATACCGCTTCGAGTAAACCAATATTAGGGGTAGAGAACCATACAGCATGTTCATTTAAGGTATACATAAATTTCCTTTTTTTAAGGTAAATAACATTTCAAAATGATTTTAAAAATATAACTTTAAATTGTCAATTAAATTGGCTACTATTATGTTGTCAACATTACTTCTGAGTGAAAGCTTAATGGTTATGACGCAGCATTGATTAAACAGCCAGTAAAAGGTGGACCCTATGAGATCGATAACCAATACGTTTTATGATTTAACAGTTAGCACTATTGTGAAAGAAACTACGGAATCGGTTACTGCCTTTTTCAGACTTCCTAAGTTGTTAGTGAATGATTTTAAATGGCAACCGGGACAATACGTTAAAGTTGAGATTTGCCTAAACGGTGTTACTTATCTTCGAAATTATTCAATATCAGCACCTAAAAATGCTAATGAGCTAAGCATTACAATAAAACGATTACCTGGTGGGCTAGTATCGACTTATTTGACTACGCAATTGAAGCTTGGTGATGTTATTCGAATGACTTGTCCAATCGGAAACTTTACTCTAACACCTAAAAGTAATAATGCTAAAAGCTATGTCTTTGTTTGTGCGGGAAGCGGCATAACGCCTGTCTTTAGTATGATTAGCAGTGTTTTGGCAGAGGAAGAGAGTAGCTGTGTTTATTTGCTGTATGGAAACCGCAATGCCAAATCGAGCATATTTAGGAAAGCATTATTACACTTACAACAGAAATATAATGATAAAATTGTTGTCTGTCATTGTTACTCGACCCCAACTTGGTTCGGTATTTTTTCTACTGGACGTAAGGGCAGAATTAATGCCGAAACGATAAAGCATTTCTTAACGATGAATGCTGTTGCCCTCCAAAGTGCTGAATATTATGTTTGTGGGCCTGGAAGCTTTATTCCCATGGTCAAAACAACACTTAATTTGTTAGATATTAAAGAGTGTAATATTCATGTCGAAACCTTTGGTGCGAAAGAAAAATTATTAATATCACAAAAAAAACATGAAGTGGTTAAATTAACCGTGCAACTTACGGGAAAAACACATCAGGTAGTGACTAATGAAAGTGAGTACCTTCTGTCGTCTTTAAAAAGAAGTAGCATTAGCGCACCTTATTCTTGTGAAAATGGTACTTGCGGTACGTGTAAATGCCAACTTCTGGCCGGAGAAGTGGAGATGGAAGAAAACTATTACTTAACTCAGCAAGAGGTTCAGCAAGGTTTTATTTTAGCTTGTCAATCAATACCTAAAACTGATGAAGTCGCTATTAGTTTTCCTGATTAAGAAATAAGGGAAGAGCGAAATTTTTTAGGACAGCATTTATTTTAAAAAGGTAATTATGAATAATAATTTCGATTTCGATTTAAAATCACTACAAGTTTTCATTCATACGGTTGATTTAGGAAACATGACTGCTTCTGCAGAAACGCTAGGAACTACTCAGTCGGCAATTTCTCAAAATTTATCGAATTTAGAGCAATCATTAAATATTAAATTACTTGATCGTAGTGTTAGACCCTTAACAGTAACAACTGCAGGGCGCTATTTCTATGACAATGCGTTAAAAACTATTGCTCAAGCACGAAAAACTAATCGCGATATCAAGAGCTATAATTTTGTTGACCTGCAACACGTTAATGTCGCTATGGTTGACTCTTTAGCCATAGCCATAGGGCCTGCACTTATATCTGTATTGAAGAAACAGACATTGGCCTGGAAAATAAACACTGGCTTGTCACATTTACATGATGAGGCTTTATTATCGAGAAAAGTGGATATGTTGCTCTCTGATAATGCCATGGAGGAACATCATCATTTAAAGCGCCAAAGGGTGTTGCGAGAGCCGTTTATTTTAGTGCTCCCTAAAGACAATACTTGTATTAATAGATCACTTCAAGAGCAATTAACAAGGTTAGATTTTATTCGTTATACTGAAGATTCTCTGATAGGCATTAAGATTGAACGGTACTTAAAACGAACATCAATAATTCCAAAAATAACCATGCGATTTGATAATACATTTGCCATTTTATCTGCGGTAACGTTAGGGTTAGGTTGGACAATATCTACACCACTGTGCCTTTTTAATAATGGTATAGATCTAAGTAAACTGACTTGTTTTTCTTTGTATGAAGAGCCGCTTTATCGTAATTTGACTTTGGTTTGCAAAGAAAATAATCAATGGAAATTACCCACTATTGTGGCTGAGAGTTGTAAACAGGCGCTAAAAAAAGACTTTGCAGTTTATATTGATAATCACTTTCCTTGGCTAAAAAAAGAGATAAAAATTGGCTAGTTTAGGTGCAATAAAATCCCCTCAAGTCATTTAATTATTTCAGATTTAATCAATGAATTTTTAAAAGTCATCAGTCAACTATTAGCTGAGCTAATGACATTGAGATAAGTAAAAATGATTGTCATTGAAGTGTAAATTTTATGGTTTTAATATCTAATTAAATATTTTGTTGATATTTAATTAACCAACATAGTTAGGCAATTATTAATTATTGAAGTTTTATGTCTAGCTCAAAAAATTAAAAGGTGCAGTATGATAGCTCCAAGAGAAGTGAATTCCATTGACGATGCGATAAAAATCGTCGAAGAACGAGGGTTAAGTCATGTCAAAGTTGGCTTATTTGATATCGACGGGATCATGCGCGGTAAGTACATGAGTAAAGAGAAATTTATTTCTTCATTGCACTCTGGTTTTGCCTTTTGTGATGTTGTGCTTGGTTGGGATTCAAATGACCAATTATACGACAATGTTACCTATACCGGTTGGCATTCTGGTTATCCCGATGCACCAGTGCGAATAATTCCTGAAACTTGTCGTTCATTGCCCTTCGAAGGGGACATGTTGTTATTTATTGCTGAGTTTACTGACAAGCCGGCGGCACTATGCCCAAGAGGAACGTTAAATCGAATAATTGAACGAGCTAAAAATATGGGGCTAATTGCTAATGCAGCTTTTGAATATGAATTTTTTATGTTTAATGAAACGCCTGAGTCGGTACGTGAAAAATCATTTAAAAATTTATCGCCTATCTCCCCTGGTTCTTTTGGTTACTCGATGATCAGAAACTCAGTCTATGCTGATCTGTATCATCAAATTATGGCATTAAGCCAAGCAATGGATTTTCCTATTGAAGCGTTACATAACGAAACTGGACCTGGTGTATTAGAAGCCGCGATAGCACATGACACCGCTTTAAATTCTGCCGATAAAGCGGCTTTATTTAAAACCTTCATCAAAGTCTGGGCGCAGCGTAATCAAATGATGGCTACGTTTATGGCTAAGTGGTCAAGCGATTTACCAGGGCAAAGTGGTCATATTCATATTTCGCTGCAAGATACTCAAGGTAATTCTGTTTTTTTTGACGAGTCCAAGCAGCATAATATGAGTGATACTCAACGACATTTTCTTGCGGGTCAACAAAAATTTATGCCTGAATTTTTGGCTATGATCTCACCAACGATTAACAGTTATAGTCGAATGGTACCCGGACAATGGGCTCCACTAAATGCAACGTGGGGTGTTGAAAATCGCACCACTGCATTACGTATTATTCCTGGTACTAGTAAATCTCAACGCGTTGAGTATCGTTTAGGCGCAGCGGATGCGAATCCATACTTGGCGTTAGCAGCAGCTTTAGGCTCAGGGCTTAAAGGCATTGAACAAAAACTGGAACCTCAGTTGCAAGTAAAAGGCAATGCTTATGACCAAGAGCACAGTCAATCGTTAGTATTACCGCAAAGTTTATTAGAGGCAGCAGGAAAATTTAAACATTCAACCGTTGCTCAAGAGTTATTTGGTGAAGATTTTGTTGAGCATTTTGCCGCCACCAGAGAATGGGAAGAGAGGGAATACCGTAAACATGTTTCTGATTGGGAACTTTCTCGTTATTTCGAAATTATTTAAGGTTAATTATTATCATGAGTAAAATTCAAATTACGCGCTCACCAATTGATGATTCAATTTATGTTGAACGCGTGCTAGCAGATAAAAAGACTATAGAGAAAACACTTAAGCTTGCTAGCCAAGCGCAAAAGCAATGGGGTAGTTGTTCGGTCGCAGAACGCGCTGATTTTTGTCATAAAATGCTTGCTGCTTTTATTGCAAATGAAGATGAAATTGCCGAGCAATTGTCTTGGATGATGGGACGACCAATCCAGTATGCGAAGGGTGAATTGGCGGGCATGGTTGATCGTGCTCGCGTGATGATCGGCAAGGCTGAAACAGCCTTAGCGACCTTAGAACTGCCTGAAAAGTCTGGTTTTCGCCGTTATATTAAACGAGTACCTCTGGGAGTAGTCTTTGTCATTGCACCATGGAATTATCCGTATTTAACGGCTATCAATGTCGTTATACCTGCGATCATGGCAGGAAATAGTGTTATTTTGAAACATTCTGCTCAAACGCCATTGTGTGCGGAGCAGTTCGCTACAGCTTTCCAACAAGCAGAACTACCGAGTGGGGTCTTTCAATTTTTACACCTTAGCCATGCGGATACTGAAATGGTAATCAAGGATGAGCGTATTGCTCATGTTGCTTTTACTGGCTCTGTTGCAGGTGGAAAAATGGTCGAAAATGCTAGTAGTGGTCGATTTATTGGCGTTGGTTTAGAGCTCGGTGGTAAAGACCCAGCCTACGTGCGAGCCGATGCCGATATTGTTAATGCGGTGTCTACTTGCATTGATGGAGCCTTTTTCAATTCGGGTCAATCTTGTTGCGGTATCGAACGTATTTATGTACATAGTGAGGTTTATGATGAATTTGTTGAACAAGCCGTAAGCTTAGTAAATGCATATAAATTAGGCCGTTCAGATAATCCAGAAACCACCTTAGGGCCCGTTGTCAAAGCCTCGTCAGCTGAATTTGTTCGTGAACAAGTTAGGGATGCACTTACTAAAGGTGCCAAAGCGCATATTGATGCCAGTGATTTTCCTTTAGATCAATTAGGTAGCGCCTATCTTGCTCCGCAATTGTTAACTGCAGTTGATCATTCTATGCGGGTGATGACTGAAGAGAGTTTTGGCCCAGTTGTTGGCATTATGAAAGTTGATGATGACCAACAAGCTATTACACTGATGAATGATTCTGAATTTGGTTTAACGGCCTCCGTGTTTAGTGGCGATATTGATATTGCCATAGCCATTGGAGAGCAATTAGACACAGGTACCTTTTTCATTAATCAGTGTGATTTTCTTGACCCTGAACTAGCTTGGACAGGTATTAAAAATTCAGGTCGAGGTTGTACATTATCATCATTAGGTTACGAGGCTTTAACACGACCTAAATCATTCAACGTTAAAATAGGCCTATAGGAGGCTAATGATGGACAATAACTATTTTAATGCTAACTGGAATTACCCAACATCAATTCGTAATGGTAATGGTCGAATTAGTGAACTTACGAGTGCTTGTACCGAGCTTGGCATAACAGCACCATTGCTGATTACCGACCCTGGCTTAGCAAACATGGGTATAGTTCAAAACTGTATAACTGATTGTTTACAGGCAGGACTAAAAATTGGCTTATTCGATAAAGTAAAAAGTAACCCAACGGGACAAAATGTCAGTGACGGCGTTAAAGCATATCATTTAGGTGAACACGATGGGGTTATCGCCTTTGGTGGTGGCTCTGCTTTAGATGCAGCAAAAGCGG
Source organism: Colwellia sp. E150_009 (assembly GCF_053543955.1). Lineage (NCBI taxonomy): Bacteria > Pseudomonadati > Pseudomonadota > Gammaproteobacteria > Alteromonadales > Colwelliaceae > Colwellia > Colwellia sp. E150_009. The sequence continues at coordinate 41,374 of NZ_JBHFOM010000025.1, read as the reverse complement.
TAGCATTAATGATTGGGCAACAAGGCAGTTTATGGGATTATGAAGACGTTGGTGATAACTGGACTAAGGTCAATACTAGCGATATGGCGTCGATAATCGCCGTTCCTACAACATCAGGTACTGGCTCGGAAGTAGGTCGTGCTTCAGTCATCACAGATGAAGACAATCATATAAAACGCATCATCTTTCACCCTAAAATGCTGCCAGAAATTGTAATTTTGGATGCTGAACTCACCTTGGGTTTACCTAAGTTGTTAACAGCCTCAACCGGTATGGATGCATTATCACATGCGCTCGAAGCGTATTGTGCATCTGGTTATCACCCTATGGCAAAGGGCGTGGCAATAGAGGCGATTCGACTTATCAAAAATTACTTGCCTCGAGCATGTGCTAATGGCAAAGACAAAGAAGCACGAACGCAATTGATGGTGGCTTCAACCATGGGTTCTATGGCATTCCAGCGTGGGTTAGGTGCTATGCATGCATTAGCACATCCATTAGGGGCGTTTTATGACAGTCACCATGGTTTATTAAATGCGATTTTAATGCCTTATGTACTTGTCGCTAATCAATCAGCAATAACAGAAGATATTGGTCGCTTAAGTCGATATTTAGAGCTAGAAGACGCGAGTTTTAATGGTTTTCTTCAGTGGATAATTTCGCTGAGGACAGAGCTCGAAATTCCAAATAAGCTTAGTGATATAGGAATTAATACTGATAGAGCTGTGGAAATAGGTAAAATGGCATTCAGGGATCCATGTGCTAGTAGTAACCCTATTGCGATGAGTGAAAATATGTACCAGCAAATATTTATTGCTGCGGTTAACGGTGAACTTTAGTTATTCAAAGGCGATTAATAATGAAACTTGGTGTTCTACTTTGTGACCATGTACAACCGCACTTACAAGCCGACTTTGGTGATTATGCTGCGATGTTTGCAGCTATCATTTCAACATCAGGTATCGCGGTAGAGTTACAATTTTTTGATGTGGTTAATGGTGAATTTCCAGCGCACATCGATGTTTGTGATTGCTATATCACTACAGGTAGTAAGTATGGGGTGAATGATGACTTAGTGTGGTTGGCACAACTAACTGAATTTGTTCTTTGTTTACATCGTGCTAAAAAGGGCTTTGTTGGTATTTGTTTTGGTCATCAACTGATAGCACATGCATTAGGTGGCAGTGTAGAGAAATCAACTAAGGGTTGGGGCATTGGTATTGCTAAAGCTGATATTGTCAAAGATACCCAATGGATGGTGCCTAAAAGCCAATCAATAAATTTAGTGGTAAGTCATCAAGATCAAATTAGTACGTTACCTACAGATGCAGAGGTGCTGTTAACCAGTGATTTTTGCCCCTTTAGTATGTATAAAATTGGTGAGCATTTTTTAGGTATACAAGGTCATCCTGAATTTACCCGTATATATTCTTATGCGTTAATGGATAGTCGTCGCGACAGGATTCCTGCAGGAACCATTACTGCTGCAGTAGGCTCTTTATCTTGGAAAACTGACGATGTTTTGATGATGAAGTGGCTATTGCTGTTTTTACAGAAAACTGTTCAAGTTTGAATATAAACTGGTCTATTAATAAGGTAGGCTAATTCTTTGAATTTTAAGTGTTAAATATTGATTTTTAACGTAAAACGTAAGTGGTGCTAATGAAAAGTCGAATGATAAATCAACAACTTAGGAACAAATTGTGCGGTTGATTACTTCAATTTCAATTAACTTGATAGTTCCATCATCAATAAGTCATAGGAATTTCCCTTGTATAAAATAAATAAAATGCCCCCTAGAATTAACACAGAACTGTTAGAGTTGGCACAACAGGCTGAAACAGCGACTATTGGTCATTTCCTCCATATGGGATTTGCACATAGGTCGATTAAACATAACTCATCAATGAGCAAAACCGTTACCGGAACAGCAGTGACACTTGCGTTGCCATCAATAGATTCAACACTCTTACATCATATCGTAAGTCTTATACGACCTGGAGATATTTTGGTAATAGATAGACTTGGAGACGACAAATATGCTTGTTTGGGAGGAGGCGTAGCTCTCGCCTTGAAGCGATCTAACTTAACAGCAGTAATTATTGACGGTCCGATCACTGATCCGAAAGAGATAAAAGAAATTGGCTTACCTGTATGGTCCAAGGGGATAAGCAATATTACAACGCGATTGCAAAACATCTGGGGTGCTTTTAATGTTCCTATATCCTGTGGTGGGGCTGTAGTTATGCCAGGTGATCTTGTGATTGCAGATGATACTGGTGTTGTTTTTCTTTCTCCGAATGAAGCTCAGACTAGTGTTAGAAAAGCCATAAATATGCAAACTGCGGAAAAGAAAGTCCATCCTAAACTTGGAAAGGATTGCCTAATAGGCGACTTATATGGCGCGACAAAATTAGTAGAAGAATATTTGAACAAAACAATATAGAGCCTCGTCAAAGTAACATAATACAATTTTTACTAAGACTTTAATGAACAAAATCTTATTGATGTTGTTTGATTTTATTATCGTTTTTCGAAAAATAAAGTTTAAACAGAAGTTATTATATTGGCAGTAATATAATAATTCCTATTTTAAGCTATGTTTGACAAACATTTGTTATAGATGCGAAAAATAGATGAACATGTCAATCAAGTTGAATCACTTAAGGTGGCTCGCACTATTGGACCTAAGGGAAATAACCGTAAAAAAGCTACTGAGTTGATTAATGTCGATCGTTTTAGCTAATTGGCCGATCTTCCAAAGGGTTCATAATAGGCAGCAACGCAAGTTGTGGCCTACTTTTGTTTGCCCAGCAAGCTGACCAACAAAAAAGGACATAGATTTCGCTATGTCCTTCTGGCTAAAGTGCATTATAAGCTAGCTACTTTATTTCAATGCATCAGTATTCTTTTCATCAACATTATAGTCGATGATATCTAATAGAGCTGATTCATGACTACGACGAGGGAAGGTGAATTCCACTTCAGGGACTAAATCACCGCTTCGATCGTTTGGCGTGGTGAAAAACTTAACGGCTAGGGTATCCGCTTTATTATCCACTGTGATATGGGCAAACCCCCAAGCAAAACTCTTATTCCACAATAAATCAAATTGTGGATACGCTTTTTCTTGATAACGAGCTAAGCCACTGTGATGACCACGCATTTTAGACGCGGCACCAGTAATTATCAGTGGTAGTTTATTCACATTGTTTTTGCCAAAGTATTTTTCACAAGTATCAGTCATCAACTCTAAATCATGTTCATGTCCAGCAATATAACCATCAGAGTACTTACATAGCGCAGGCATGATCAAACGACGTAAAGCATGACCTTCATCGTATTTAGATCCACCAATTGACCAAAGAATGTGATGGCCATAAACTAACTTCCACTTAGCAGTAGAATTTTTAAGACCGTTTTTTAACCACTCAAGCTGTTTCATATCTTCGCCATTAAGTGGTGATTCATGAGGCTCAACTTCTTCTAACTCAGCCGTACCCGCATTGATAGCAACTTGATCGGGCTGCTCACTACCATCTTTTAATAACGGTACTTCATAAATAGTTTGGCCTGTTAACAATAAATTGGTATCTAAGACAAAGAACTCAATATCATTGCCTGGCTCACCAATAGTGTAGTTGTAATAACCTGGTTTTGGTAAAGTTAAACGCGGTTGTGCTTCCATCCAATCTAGTTGCAAAGCAACACCTTTACGTGAAGACTTCCAATCATGGTTACCCAAGGCAGAGTACACAATTAATTCGGGCTCTTCAGCTAATAACGGCTTGATAGGATCGAGTATTAAATCATTCATGCGTTGTTGGTCATCACGACCGTCTGAGTCATCAGCGCCATTAGGGTAAATATTATCACCCAATTGAATCGCAAATTCACAATCATCAGTTTTACAGTAAGCCGCCATAGCCTTACCGACGGGATGAGCGCCACTTGCTTCGGTTGCGATGTTGGTTCCAGGGAAATTAACTAAAGGCGAGTGAGAGAACTCGGCCTCAGGACGACCTTCTTCTAACCAATCTTTCAGCTCTGAGGCAATAAATTGCTCTTTGGTTAGAGCCTTTTTAAGGTGCTTTGTTTTTGGGTAAGTGTAATTATAGCCACCATCACCAAAAGCAATAAATTTAATCGTATTGCTTGCTGCTTTGCTGCTTTGTGACACAGTATCTACAACGATGGCTTCGTTACTTTTATTGTCGGCGCAAGCCGCTAATAAAGCCAATACAGAAGCACCATATAACATTTTTATATACCGCATTTTTATTCCTCTTTTATTTATGCCCGAAGGGCATATATTAATAATATTTCAAATATACCCAAACAACCTGAAACGAGCATCTTGAGGTGGTTTGGGTATAGTAGTTATAAATAACCTGATCGGCTTCATCAATATTGCTCTAGTGATAATCGTGAATCGAAACTGAAGAGGGGTTAACCATTCCCACAACATGCCTATTGTGGGAATAGCGATAACCTGCTACTTCATAGTTGGCATAGAAAAGGCGTTTGACGTGGTTTGTTCACCTTTAGGCCATCTTGCGGTGACTGTTTTCATTTTAGTATAGAAACGAACGCCATCATTGCCATGTACATTTAAAGGACCAAATACCGAGCGTTTCCAGCCACCAAAGCTATGAAATGCCATAGGAACAGGAATTGGGATATTAACACCAACCATACCTACCTGAATTTGTTCACAAAATTGTCTTGCGCTATCACCATCTTCGGTGAAAATTGATGTACCATTACCAAACTCATGGCTATTGATTAATGCAATGGCTTCTTGATAACTATTCACACGAACGATTGATAGCACTGGGCCAAATATTTCTTCATTGTAAATGCGCATACCAGGTTTAACATTGTCAAATAATGTTGGTCCAACAAAATAGCCATTGTCGTGGTCTTTAACTGAAAATTCACGTCCATCAATCAGTAAATCTGCACCTTCTTCAATTCCCGTATCAATATAGCCTCGTACTTTTTCAGCATGAACCTTACTAATTAAAGGGCCCATATGTGCTTCTTCAGCTAGACCTATGCCAGGTCCAACAAGCATGCTATTTACTTCGCTTTTTATTTGTTTTATCAAGTTGTCTGCAGTTTCATCGCCAACACAGACCGCAACAGAAATAGCCATACAACGTTCACCCGCTGAACCATAGGCAGCGCCAATTAAAGCGGAGGTAACTTGCTCAACTTTTGCGTCGGGCATTACCAACATATGGTTTTTTGCACCACCAAGTGCCTGTACACGTTTACCGTATTTACTGCCAGTGCTATAAATATACTCAGCAATTGGGGTTGAACCCACAAAACTTACTGCTTGAACTCTTTTGTCTTCAAGTAAAACATCAACAGCTTCTTTATCACCATTAACAATATTGAATACACCATCAGGTAATCCTGCTTCTTTCAGTAATTGTGCAATGCGCATGATTACAGAAGGGTCTTTCTCTGAAGGTTTCATAACAAATGTATTACCTGTTGCGATTGCAATAGGAAACATCCACATTGGCACCATAACAGGAAAGTTAAAAGGAGAAATTCCCGCGCACACACCCAAAGGTTGCATCAGAGAAAAACTATCTACACCGCTGCCAACATTAAGAGAATGCTCACCTTTAAGTAAATGAGGAATGCCACAAGCAAATTCTACCACTTCAATACCACGAGTAATTTCGCCTTTAGCATCAGAAAGCACTTTACCGTGTTCTAATGTTATCATGGTTGCTAATTCATCAATGTGATCTTCAACGAGTGCTTTAAACTTGAACATCACGCGAGCGCGTCTTAATGGTGTTACTTTACTCCAAGATTCAAATGCAGTTTGAGCGACATGAATAGCCGCTTTTGTTTCAGCAGCAGTCGATAATGATACATTTAACGTATGTGCACCAGTAGCGGGATTATAAACAGCACTTTGACGTTCGCTTTCACTGGCAAGCTGCTCACCGTTGATAAAATTTCCTAGCAAATTCATATGAATCCTTAGATTTTAAGTTAATTGTTCTGACTATTTTTGTCGAAAATTATGCAACATTCATTCAATGCCACACAGTAATGGAATATTTATTCTATTATACTATTCTTTTAGAATGAATAAATCAAGATGAAATGTTCATCAATGACAAAACAAATATTTAAGCTACTGAAATAATTAAAAAACACCGATAAAATACAATTTTATCGGTGTTTTTATTGATGGATTTTGGGAGGAAACCATTACATCAGGTTAGTTACGTTTAAATTCAGTATTAATGGGTAAATTTAATGTGGCAGCAATGTCTTTCCATGATACATATTTAAAGTTTGTGCTTTCCCTTTGAGCGCCTGCTTGTTTCGAAGCATTTTTCGGTGGTTTATTATCTCCATCTTGCATAACTAAAACACCTTGGCTAAATTTTTTGCCGAAATTAGCGTTTACTACCATCATGCCATCTGTTTCATCTACGCCATCAATAGTGCCATCACCAACAGTAAATGAATTAATGTATTGATAGGGTGCTGTACGATTAAACAATGCAATGGTATTATCGCCCTGGCTTGAGGCAAGTAAATAACCCTTACCATTGCCACCATCATAAAGCGTTAAACCTTCAGCATCGGCAATAAGGTGGTCATTACCGTAATCTTTATCTTTACTGGTATCAAGTTTACAAATATATTCATCTTCAGCGTCACTCCAAGTGCGACTGTAAGGCACACCATAGGCATTTACTTTAGAAATTAATTGCCATTTTTGGCTATTAGCGGCATCACTAAGACTAATTTTCCAAATTCCCACATCTTCTTGTGCTAGGAATAATGCATCATTGTCAATATCTGCAACCATACCTTCTAAATGCGGATGTTCTCCATCGTCATCTGAACAGGGAGTCCATAGGCTATTATCAGGTAAAAGAAATTTTTCAGGGAAATCTAAGTTAGCCGTGTTTTTATAACTGATAGTGCCGTCACCATTATCAAAAATTTCTAATTGGGCAATACGTGTTTCACTATTTTGGCTAACAAAAGCCATGGTTTTATCAGTTTTAGCCGTTGCTAAACCGTAAGCTGTATTACCATTATTTATTTCTTTTTGGTTTTTAGTGAAAATTAACGGTGCAGTTGGAGCAGTAACATATGTAAGTAACTTGTCAGCGTTAACATCAATAGTATAAATAGCCAGTTTGTCTAAACCACGATCAGAAAGTAAAACTAGATCGACATTTTTGCCATTTAAATTAAAGTCATAAACAATTTCAGCATTATTAAGTCGACCAGCTTTGTTTTTACATACTTTAACTGAGTTTTTACACGCAGGCGCAGGGGCCGGTGCAATAAATTGCAAAAGTTCGCCTTGCATGTTGTAAACATCAATCCCACCTTTTTTCAAAGCGGTAACAACTAGGCTTTTGCTTTTATCTGTTGGATGAACCCAAATTGCTGGATCATCAACGTCAGTATAGTTGCCTTGAGCATCACTGTAATGTGAACGTGTTTCTAATGTAGGTACAACAGTGGCAATATTTTTGGCTGTTTGTGCAATGCTAATAGTTGATGTTGCTAATAGGCTTAAAGCCATTGGAATTAACGTAATTGATTTCATTTTTATTCTCCTATGATTAACTGATGCTTAGTTTACCTAGTTGACTATAAAGTGAAGGTGAACCTAAGATTAACTTTTGTTAACAAATGATTTTTATATGAAATATTGTTTATTAATTTTAAAAGTTAGTTAGGGTAAGCTCAGCTTGTTGAGCAAATTTTTGAATATTATTAAACCCAAGTTTTGCATAAGTTAATGGTTCGGCAATCGCAGGATCTTGCTCTGCCTCAACGACCAACCAACCATTATAATTTGCTTCTTTTATGGCGCTAAATAAAGACAAGAAATCAATATTGCCATCTCCAGGAACAGTAAATACACCATTTAATACAGAGTCTAAAAAGCTCAAATTTCTATTGTGAGCATCTTTTAGCACCTTGTAACGTATGTCTTTTAAATGAACATGAACAATACGATTTTGGTATTTTTTAAATGTAATTACTGGGTCGCCACCAGCAAAAGTTAAATGTCCTGTGTCAAGCAACAAGCCTAGAGAGTCCGTAGTATTTTCCATGAGTAAATCGATTTCTGCAGGTGTTTCAACAATTGTGCCCATATGGTGGTGGTAAGCAAGTTGAACACCTCGGCTTAAACAATAATCAGCAACTTTTGATAGACGCTTACCATATTCTTGCCAATTTTCTGCTGCAATTGTTGGACGTTTAGATAAAGGTGTATTTTGTTCCCCATGTATACAACCAGTTACTTCACAATAAACCATTACTGTTGCACCGCATTTCTTTAGCAGTTGTAAATGATCTTCGATGGCATTGATTTCGTCTTCAACACTGTGTTCAAGAAGCTTTCCACTATACCAACCTGATACTAAGGCTAATTTATGTTCGGCCAATATTTGATTTAATTTGTCACTTTCACGTGGAAATTTATTGCCTAACTCAAAACCAGCATAGCCAGCAAGTTTTCCTTCACTAAGACATTGCTTTAATGGCGTACTTGCACCTAAAGATGGTAAGTCGTCATTTGTCCATGTTAGTGGGTTTATTCCAATGCGTATTGTCATAAGTTTTAATCTCAACTTTCATTTTAAATTTTTGTTTTAGTTAACAAGGAAAAGTTGTTTCCTCTTTATTTTTAGAGCCAACTATTAACACTAATAAGGTTGTTTTGTTTTATTATTTTTGTAGTTCTCTAGTGCTTTATTGATAGTGTTGCTATCAGATATTTCAGGAATAGCTACATCCCACCAAGCTTCACCATTGTCAGTAGTAACATAGGGATCAGTATCAATTGCAATAACATAAGTCGCAGCTGATGCTTTCGCGCGACTAAAGGCTTGTTCTAATTCAGCAATAGAACTAACAGATTCAGAGGTTGCACCCATAGCTTGTGCGTGTGCAGCAAAATCAATTTTAGGCGCCCCCTGCTCGATAGATTGACAATCTTCTAATAAGTTATTAAATGGTTCATTACCCGTAGCCATTTGCAAACGATTAATACAGCCATAACCACGATTATCAAGGGTTACTATAATCAGTTTTTGCCCCATCATTACTGAAGTTGCAATTTCTGAATTCATCATCATGTAAGAACCATCGCCGACAACAACAATAACATCGCGATCAGGTGAAGCCATTTTCACGCCTAAACCGCCAGCAATTTCATAACCCATGCAAGAGAAGCCATATTCAACATGATAGCTTTGACTATCATCACAGCGCCATAGTTTGTGTAAATCACCTGGTAATCCACCCGCAGCGCAAACAATGACATCAGTAGCATCTGAGTTTCGTTTTATTGCACCAAGTACTTGGGCGTCACTCGGTAAATTGGCCGCAGCATCACAAGTTACCTGTTCATAGATAGTATTCCATTCAGTTTTCTTTACTTGAATAAGTTGTTGCCAGTGTTTTGTTGATTGCCATTGTGATAAACCATGACTTAATTTTTCTAGCATCAACTTGCAATCACCTTGTAATGGTAAAGCACCATGTTTTTCTGCATCGAATGAAGCGACATTTACGTGAACCAATAATGTATTAGCATTGAATAAAGTACGTGATTCTGTTGTAAAGTCTTGCAATCTTGAACCTAGTGCAATAATAACATCAGCTTTATTAGCTAACTCATTAGCTGCTTTCGTTCCAGTAACACCTATTCCACCAACAGAAAGAGGGTGGTTCCAATTTATTGCGCCTTTACCTGCCTGCGTTTCTGCAACAGGAATTTGATGATTTTCAGCAAATTTCAGCAATGCGCTTACTGCTAATGAATAGTGTACGCCACCACCTGCAATAATGAGTGGACGTTCACTTTTCTTTAAAGCTTCAATGACTTGCTCAAATTCATGGTTATCACATTGCGGGCGGCGAATACGATGCACTTTTTTGTTAAATAAACTGGTTGGATAATCATAAGCTTGTGCTTGTACGTCTTGTGGTAATGCCAACGTAACAGGCCCACAAGTAACAGGGTCTAACAATGTACGCACAGCAACAGGTAGGCTATTAATTAATTGCTCTGGTCTGGTGATGCGATCAAAATAACGGCTAACTGGTTTGAAACAATCATTAGCGGTAATCGTTGGGTCGTTAAAATGTTCTAACTGTTGTAGTACGGGGTCAGGACATCGATTTGCAAATGTGTCACCCGGTAAGAATAATACAGGTAGTCTATTCACATGAGCTAATGCCGCTGCCGTAACCATGTTAGTAGCACCAGGGCCAATTGATGTTGTACAAAGCATCATTTTTCTGCGGTTATTTTGTTTAGCAAAAGCAATGGCAGCATGTGCCATGCCTTGTTCATTATGGGCTCTGTAGGTTGGTAATTTTTCTCGTTCTTGATAAAGAGCTTGACCAATAGCTGAAACATTACCATGACCAAAGATAGCAAAGGCGCCAGAAAATATAGCTTCTACTTTACCTTCAGTATCTAAGTACTGTTGAGTTAAATACTTGATTACTGCTTGAGCTGCAGTTAAACGAATTGTAGTCATAATTATTCCTAGTTGTTTCTGTTTTGCCATGCTTTTACGAGCAATAAATAATTGGCTGCCACCTGATCAAGAAAGCTTTGATCGTCTATTTCATTTGTTAACCAGGCTTTACTTGGTTGGGTAAATATAGACCGACCCACAGCAAAACCTTTACAACAATCGAATCCAGCACTGTTTTTAAAGCCCTGTGCTAACTCTTCTAATGGCGCGTCTAAACCCAGTAATATTACGCCTCGACAGTGGGGAGAGCGTTCTTTAATTAACGTTGATATTCCTTGCCATGCATGCTTACTTGGGCTTGGTAGTTTCCACCAATCAGGTTGTATGCCTAAATTATAGAAACGCTCCATAGATAAAATAACGGTGTTATCATCTTTTGGCATGTTTAACGGGGGTATTATTTCAAGTAATAATTCGTGCCCACTGGCACAACAAGATTCATAAAGCTCTTTTATCTGACGTTCTTGTTTGAGCCTTAATTCAATCTCATCATCAGGGTGGAAAAATACTAAACATTTAACAATGTGCTCTTTGGGCCAGCTTTTTAAACGCGAACCAATAGAGCCCAAACCTTCTAGCTCCAAAGGTCTAGAGCTTGGTAATTCAACAGGCCTTCCTATCCAGTAATTACTACCCGTTACTTCGTTAAGCGCATCTTGTCCATAGGTATCATCAATAAGAACACCCGCTTGATAGTTGAAGCTTGATGAGTTGCTAGCTTGATTTAATGCTTTTACTAACAGTAGCTTTAAGGCTGGAATTCTCTCAGGATCAGCATTCAGCTGGCGGGCCATATCATAGAATTGTTTACGGTGGTCAAAAGCTAATATACATAACTCGCCCCAAGATTCAGGTGTTCTGGTGGTTACTCTATGTAAATGATTTAATGTTTTATCTTTATCTGGTCGTGCAATGTCATGTTGACGAGCAATATAATTATCAAGTTCCTCCTCAGAAGGGATAGCAGGCGCACAACCATGACGCGAAACAACTAAAGCACCACAAGCATTTGCATAAGCACAACACTTTTCATAGCTTTCATCCTTTAACCAGCCTCTTAAAAAACCACTGATAAAGGCATCGCCAGCACCTAAAACGTTTAGTACGTCAACTTGTACACCATAGCTAGTAAAACCTTCATCTAGCGTGTCTGGTATTTCAGTATCAAATACAGAACAACCTAAAGCACCTCTTTTTACAACAATTTCGGCAGTTGATATTTGTCTTATTCTTTTTAAACATTCTATGGTATTAGTGCTTCCAGCAGCAATATGAATTTCTTCTTCAGTACCAACAATAAGATCACATAAGGGTAGAATTGATAACATATGATCAGTAACAGACTGATTAGAAACAAAGCGGTTATCACCTTCACCTAACCCTGTTAGCCCCCAAAGAACGGGGCGATAATCTATATCGAGAATAACCTTAGTACCTGCAGCCCTAGCAAACTCTATGGCTTTTCGACTTGTTTTATCGGTTTGCTCAGTAGAAAAATGTGTTCCTGTAATTAATAATGATTTACTTGAAGCGATGTAATCAGCATCAAAATCAGCGGTATCTACTGCCATATCGGCACAATCGTTGCGGTAAAATAATAATGGGAAACTATCACTATCTTTAATTGAAAGTAGAACTAAACCAGTTAAGCGCTCAGGATCTTTCACCACATGGCTGACATCACAACCAACTCGAACTAATTCTTCTATAATAAAATTGCCCATTTGTTCGTCACCAACACGTGTTAACATGGACGATCTAAGGCCTAATCTTGCAGTACCAAAAGCTATATTACATGAAGAACCACCTAACGTTTTACTAAATGATGTGACGTCTTCTAACCTGCTACCAATTTGTTCACCGTATAAGTCTACAGCGGCTCTTCCTAAACAGATCACATCAAAGGTGTGTTTGTTTTTCATTATATTATTCTCCATGATGGAATGGTTTACGTTTTTTTGTATATGTTGATTTCATTGTTTTTATATTTTCATTGTGCAATATCTATCCACTTACCTAGACGGTGTGATGTTTCAATTGAATCAATAACTAAATTTACTTGATAAGCTGCTCTAAAATTTGGCCACATATCACAATCATTAGCGATGCCTTCAATTAGATCTCGTACTTCAACAATTTTTTGATCGTTGTAGCCCAACCCATGACCTGCCGATACACAGAAATTTTTATAATCAGGATGTTCTGGGCCAATTAATATTGTTTTAAAGCCTTCTCTTGCGCTATTGCCATCTCGTGTATAAAGTTTTATTTCGGCTAATCGTTCTTGGTTAAATAAAATTGAGCCTTTAGTCCCCGTTATTTCATAAGACAATCCCATTTTTCTTCCACAGGCAACACGGCTAGTTTCTAAAGTACCAATGGCGCCATTTCTAAATCTAATCATTGCGTGAGCCTGATCTTCATTTTCTACTATGCCAACGTCAGCTGAATTATCTGGTAAAGGTCGCGTTGCGGTAACGGTTTGTACATCACCATTAACACTTGTAATATCACCAACTAAAAACTGCGCCATGTTAATAATATGTGAGCCAAGGTCTCCTAATGCACCTGAACCAGAAAATTCTCGTTTTAGTCGCCAGCTAAAAGGCGTTAACGGGTCAGATAAATAGTCTTCGTTGTGAATACCACGAAAATGCACAATGTCACCTATTTCACCTTGTTCTATAATTTCTTTAGCTAATTGACTAGCAGGGTTTTTTGCATAATTAAAACCCACCAGTGTTTTAACACCTGATTTTTCCGCAGCTAAAGTCATTTCTAACGCATCTTCGGCATTTAAAGCGAGTGGCTTCTCACAATACACATGTTTTCCTGCGGCAATGGCCGCTAACGCCATTTCTTTATGTAAGTAATTAGGAGAACAAATATCAACAACGTCTATATTTTTATCGTTAACAAGCGTTAACCATTTGCCCGTTGCACGATTAAATCCAAGTTCTTTTGCTTTTTCTTGGGCTAATTCTTCATTAACTTCAGCGATCATTTCACATTCTACTTTAGCGCTGAGGTTAAATACTGCGGGAACAGATCTTAAAGCGATAGCATGAGCTTTGCCCATATATCCTGAACCTATTAAGCCAACTTTAATCGTTTTCATGTTACTTTATCCTTTCATTCTTTACGTAGTCTTTGATTTTTCCAGCAGCAAATAAAGCATAAGCTCTCATATGCAATGACGTTATTTACTGTTTGTAACATGGTTAATACATCACTTTTATGAATGCTTGTTTGATAAAAATATTCAATCTTTTATGATTTAGCTTTCATGACTTAAATAGTGCAAAACTATCGATTAAGTTATTTAGTAACGGTGGATAAATGTTCACACCCCTCAGCTTTTATATCTATAATTTAGAATAAAAATTCCAATATTGCAACAAATGAAACAAATAATTTAAGTTGTTATTTTATTTTTAGTCCAATTCACTGAGTGGATTTAGATAAAAGTATAATTTAAACAGTGGTTTAGTTTGTGTTTTTGCCTTTAGAATATTTATTCTATCAAAAGATAAATGACTCGAAATTGATAGGTATTGATACGAATAGATTGATATTACTGATTTTATTTTTATTCGGCAGTTGTGGTGAGGCGCAAGTTTACACTTAAGCTACAGAGAATCTTATAAGTATAAGTTCGCTAAAAGTGCTGAATGCTGCAACTGAATAAATCAATTAAACACTTTCTTATATTGACAAGGGACAGAAATCTCGTTTATATTTCACCAAATGAAATATTTATTCCATAAATTATTTTTCGGAATCTTTGTTTTGTTGTGATTATAGCTCTTTATTGATAATGCTATCAGTTGAAATTTAGTTATCGCAAAAAGCTTTCTATTTTAGAACGTTTGTTTTATTTTAGCGCATAGAGTTTCAAATAATTGCATCACAAGGCAGGAATAAAGTAATGAACGATAAAGTAGCAACAGGGCTAGAAGAGCTTAATGCTGAAATTACTCAGCGATTTATTGAATTGAGCAAGCGATTACAACAAGTAGCAAAATACGTTTTGGATAGTCCAAACGAAATAGCTTTTGGTACGGTTGCGGTTATTGCAAAAGACGCTAATGTACATCCGTCAACCTTAATACGATTTTCTCATGCTTTTGGTTTTTCAGGGTTTAGTGATATGCAAAAACTGTTTCAAAATAAGTTATTGCAAGAGTCACCCAATTATGAAGAACGTATTAAATTAATTAAAGATGATAGTAGTTTAGATCAGGAAAATGTCAGCATACGGTTATTAGAGCAATTCAGTGATGCCAATAGTAAAGCATTAAATTATTTAAAAAATAATATTAGTCAAAGTGATCTTGAGCAAGCCAGAGATATTTTATCACAAGCAGATTCTATACATGTCAAGGCGGTGCGACGTTCATTTCCTATTGCTACTTATCTTGCCTATATATTGAATCATATCAATTTACGTTGTTTTTTATTAGATGGTGTTGGTGGAATGCATAAAGAACAAGAGCATATGATTAGAGAAAAAGATGCGCTGGTGGTTATTAGTTTTTATCCGTATGCAGAAGAAACGCAACAAACGGTTAATAACGCTGTTGAGCGTGGTGTACCAATAATAATGTTTACCGATAGCCCAATAAGTCCATTAGCACAAAAAGCTTCTGTTTGTTTTATGATTAAAGAAGCTGAAGTGCATTCATTTAGATCGTTAACGTCAACTATGTGTTTAGTGCAGTCGTTAGCGATAAGTTTAGTTCATCAGCTTGAGCCTAGTGCAGCAAGCGATACATGATTAATTTTACAGCAGTACAACCATAAGGTATTTAGACATGTCTCATCTACATAGTAAAGCGCATAACGCCGATAATGAACGGTGTATTCAAAAAATTACGCCAGCCTCAGCAAATTGGAACTATGTAGGTTTTGAAGTTTATAAATTATCGGCAGGAGAATCACAACGTTTTAGTTGTGAAAACCAAGAAATGTGCGCTGTTATTGTCAGCGGAAGGTTAGATGCTGCAACAAATGAATTGTCTTGGCAAAATATCGGTGAAAGAATGTCGGTGTTTGAGAAAAAAGCGCCTTTTAGTATTTATACACCCCCAGGTGATTATATTGAGGTCAAAGCACTAACTGATGTTGAAATTGCATTATGTAAAGCGCCTGCTATTGGCAAATACCCAACACGACTCATTACGCCTGAACAATGTAGCTATGAGTTACGAGGTCAGGGGACAAATCAACGGCATGTTTGTAATATTCTTTTTGGTAATCTTCCTGCTGAGAAGCTATTAGTGGTTGAAGTGATTACGCCTGATGGTAACTGGTCTAGTTACCCACCTCATAAACATGACAGTGATAATTTACCGCAAGAAAGCGCTTTAGAAGAAACCTATTTTCATAAACTAAATCCTGAACAGGGTTTTGCTTTTCAGCGCGTATATACAGACGATCGCAGCTTAGATGAAGCCATATGTGTAGAGCATAATAGCGTAGTGATGGTACCTGAAGGTTATCATCCTGTTGGTGCGCCTCATGGTTACGAGCTTTATTATTTAAATGTCATGGCAGGACCAACTCGTCAATGGGTGTTTAAAAATGATCCTGCTCACGAGTGGATTATTGAACAGGAGAAAAAATAATGATTAATATTGCCTTACTGGGTGCTGGCCGAATTGGACAAATGCATGCCAAAATTATTACTGATACAGCGAACTGTAAACTGAGCTATGTATTTGATGTTTATAAGCCATCGGCAGAAAAAGTTGCCGCGCAATTTAATGCCAGTGTCGCTGAAGATGTTGACGTTATTTTAAATGACGAAAAGGTTAATGCTGTACTCATTGCAACCACTACAGATACTCATGTTGATTTAATCATTAAAGCGGCGAAAGCGGGTAAAGCCATTTTGTGTGAAAAGCCTATTGATTTAAGTACTGAAAGAGTACAGCAATGCTGGCAAGAAATTCAATCTTGTAACGTGCCAATTCAAATTGGTTTTAATCGTCGCTTTGATCCAACCCATGCGAGCTTACAACAGCAATTAGCTGAAGGCGCTATTGGTGATCTACAGCAATTAATTATTACCAGTAGAGACCCTGATATTGCACCAACAGAATATTTACGGCATTCGGGGGGGATATTTCGTGACATGATCATTCACGACTTTGACATGTTACGCTTTATTACGGGTGAAGAAGCCACAGAAATTCATGCAATTGGCAATACATTGATAGATCCAAATCTGGCTGAATTTAATGATGTTGACAGTGTTATGATTACGATAAAAACACAGTCAGGAAGGTTATGTCATATTAATGGATCTCGTCGCTGTGTTTATGGCTATGATCAACGTATAGAGGCCTTTGGAGGAGAGGGTATGTTACAGTCAACAAATCCTTTGCCACACAATGTTGTTAAATCGACAGCAGCCAATACCGCGAGTGAAAGTGTTTTAAATCCATTTTTTATTGAACGTTATCAAAGTGCCTATCAAGCGCAGTTTGTCAGTTTTATTAACGCATTAACTAATGGAACAAAGCCAAGCCCTTCATTTGAAGACGGCCTTGTAGCACAAAAAATGGCTGATGCCGCTCAATCATCATTAGAAACTGGTCAAACGGTTATATTATAAATAGTTATACCCAACCTTTTCAGTGTCGCTAAGTGATCAATAAACCAGCCCGATTGCTATGAAATTTAATGGATTAATTACTTGTTGTGATTAATCCATTAATATTGTTACTGAGTTATTATCTTAAAAGTACAACCTATCCCCGTAATTAAGTCAACTTCCTATTTTCACTTATAAAATACTCACATAGAATAAAAATTCCAAAAAACAATAATCCCTTATTTAATTTTTATTTTTTGTATCATTTATTGGTATTACCACCTTATTAGAGTGCTTGTTTTGTGCACAAATAGTTTAATTTTCATTTGAAATGGTTTGTTTTTTGTTTTTATTAATTGATTAAATAACAATTAGTTAGTGTGTTTTTTCAAAAGATTCTTAAATTCATTGTGAAACATTCATTCTAATACTTGTGTTTATGGATTATTTATTCTATAGTTGTGTTGAGTTTAATACATAATTAATGAAAACGTTCAACATCAAGCAGTTTAAAAATATAAATGGTAAGTGAAGAATATGTCGGCAGTGAGTCATAACCTCGTCATATGAAGTGGTTAGAGTTTCTGTTTTGACCGTTAGTTATTTTTTACACAGTCATAATAAATACCAATAAAAGTTAACTGAGGGGAAAAGAGTGAAAAATATTAAAGTTAAAGGTAAAACACTAAATTTATCAAGTTTATATAGCGGTATTTCTATTGCTATATTATCAACTATTAGTACACCGTTATTAGCACAAGATGCTGTAAGCAATGCTGATAAAGAGGTTGAAAAAATAGTGGTGACAGGTTCGCCCGTTTTTCGCGATAGAACAGCTTCTGTCTCACCTCAGTTAGAGTATGGTGGCTTGTTTTTCGAACAATTCGAACCTACGTCAGTGGGAGATATGCTAAAACGTACACCAGGTATTTCGTTTAGTAGCGATGTAGGTGAGTATGATGCACCACAAATGCGTGGATTGGGTGATGGTTATACGCAAGTATTGATTAATGGTAAAAAAATTCCAGGAAGTGGAGCCGACAGAGCCGTATTTGTTGACCGTATTCCTGCTGAAATGGTTGACCGCATTCAAATTATTAGAAGCCCAAGTGCTGACCAAGACAGTCAAGGTGTTGGTGGTACTATTAACATTATTCTAAAAGATGGGGCAAGTTTTGATGGTGGTAGTGCCAAAATTGGCATGCTTAAAGCGGGCGATGGTACGGTACGACCTAATGCATCATTTGGTTATGGTGCTAACTCCAATGATATGTCATGGACAGTTTCAGCAAATTTTCAGCAACGATATGTTAATAAAACAAAAACAGAAAAACGATATACGCCTGAAGGCATACAAACTGAAGATGAATTAGAAGAAGATATTCGAGATAGCGATGATATATCACTTAGTGCTGGAATATCATATGATTTAAGCAGCAGTTCTGTACTCGACATACAAGCTAATTATTTGAACACAGATCGTACTCAGATGCAGACAGAACAAATGTGGAATGTAGAAGATGGTGTTAATGTTCTGGATGAATTACAAAGAGACGATGTTTACATTGATGAAAAGTCATCTAATGTATCGGCCACTTATAGTAAAGACTTAGAGAATGATAGTAATTTTGAATTGTTCGGTAGTTATGCCAAAACAACAGATGTAGAAGATGCAACAAAATTTGCACGTGGTGATTATGCAGACGATTGGGCATATGATAAGAAAGAACTCGAAGATACTGAAGACAGTGAAATATTAATAGCTGGCTTTTATGAGCATGTTTTTGAAAATGAGATTGAGTTTAAAACAGGTATAGATCTGTCTAAGAAAGATAGAGATGAATCATTAATCGAATATGGTGTTGATAGTTTAACTGGCCATATAGATGAAATTGATCTTGAACAAAGTTACACAGCTAAAGAAGATCGGTACGATGCCTTTGTTTTAGGACGAATGGAGTTATTTAATAATAGTACTCTAGAGCTAGGACTTAGAGTAGAGCATACATCTCGTAGTATTTCTGCTGAAGATACATCTACCGACACATCAGCGACAGAAATAAATCCCTCTGCACATTTCTCTACAGAATTTGATGAACAAAATACTTTTCGATTGAGTGTTGCTAAAACAGTGAAACGCCCAAGTTTTAATCAATTAGCACCGATAATGCAAGAAGATGAACCAGAGGATGGTGATGCTAAACGAGGTAACCCAGATCTTAAAGATGAAATATCGCTTGGTCTTGATATAGGCTATGAACATGCATTTACAAATAAAGGTATTATCGGATTTAATTTATTTTACCGTGATGTTACTGATGTCATTGAAGAAGGTAGCATTGGTATTGCTCCTGGAAATGGCACTTTATTCTCATATAACAATGCTGGTGATGGTAGTGTATGGGGATTAGAAATGGATTTTAATAAACCACTTAGTGATGATACTGGGTTGTTCGCTAACTTAACCTTACTCGATTCAAAAATTAACGACCAATTTACGGGTGAAGAAAGACGTTTTAGAAATCAGTCGGACTACATTTTTAATATTGGTGTAACACATAATATTCCAGACTGGGATACTAGCGTCGGTTTTAGTTATCAAAAACAAGGTGATAGTTTGTCAGTTGAACTTGATAGACGATATGTACAAAGCGTGGAAGGCAATTTAGAGCTTTTCATCGAAAAACGCTTTGGTGATGGCTATGTACTACGCTTAAGCGGTACTAATTTGTTAGATGCCCATAATGTCGAAAGTTATACAAAGTTTGATGGTGACTCAGCTGAGGAAATCATTGCTAATCATACTAATAAAATAGTTGATGAGCTTGAGGTTGAAGATGAAACCGCAGGACGTTTGGTTACCTTAACACTAAGAAAATCATTCTAAAAGCATACTAACTTGTTAACAAAGGAAAGTGAAAGTTTCACTTTCCTTATATTTTCAAAAAAATGGTGTTCACTGTTGCTGCATATTGTTATTTACATTTTTGAGTCGCAATAAGTAGCGACAGATGAAACCATCGCTAGTACAAGTTAAAATAGAGGTAAAATAATGAATAATTCTAATAAGCTTAAGGTTAAATGCAGTCATTGGTTAGTGCTTCCACTTCTCGCTATACTGCCACTTACTGGCTGTTTAAATTCAGAAGAAAATCAACAGCTAGAAGAAAATGTGGCCTCTATACCAAACTCTTCAAAGCCAACTCAAAGTAAAAATAGTGGTAACCAAGACGTTAATTTGGGATTTATTGCTTTCGGTGACAGTGGTTACCATATGGATTATTTACAAGAAAAACAATTTGTGCCATCGCGCAAAAATTTAGAGGCGTTTATCGCATTTGAGAAAAATGACTGGGTTGAAGATGGCCGCCCATTAAATGAATTTATTATTCCGCCTAATGAATATGTAGCAGCGGTTGGTAGTATGATTGAATCCAGTGGCATGTATCCTGTTGCTCAGGCAATGAAATCATTTTGTAAAACTGCGTCATGCCAGTTTTCAGTAATGCTTGGCGATAACATATATCCCAATGGCGCAACAACAGGCCTTGACGGTAAAGAAGATTCAGTCCGCTTTGACGATATTTTTGTTAAACCTTTTGGAAAAATGGGTCAAGGGCTTCCTGATTACAGAATTTATACAGCTTTAGGTAATCATGACTGGAGAACTTCTCGAGCAGGGGCAATGGCACAAGTTGAGTTTATGGAATCAACTAGTCCTTTTTATATGGATGGATTGTTTTACACAGTGAAGCCACCAGCGGGTAATGGTGATATAGAAATTTTTGTTGTAGATACTGAATTAATGCTTGCGGGTGCAACGGTAATGGACGCTGAATTGAATGCTGATGGTAGTGAGGCTAAATCAACGAAAGTAGATAAACCTAAAGCTCATACTATGCCTAAAACGGCCGCAGAAAAAGATATGATGAATTGGTTAGATGAGCAACTTAAAAACTCAACAGCCAAATGGAAGTTTGTTATTGGCCATCATCCTATTTGGTCTACTGGAGGTTCGAAATTTGAACAGGCGCGTACCTTACGAAAATTAATTTTACCTTCGTTATGTAAATACGCTGACATTTATTTTGCAGGACATGAACATTCGCTTGAGCTTCATGAAGACAGTTGTGAATCAGTTTTTGGAAAAAATAGCGGTAAACCATCATTATTGCAAGTGCTTTCTGGTGCAGCAGCAAAGCAACGCTCAGTGAATACTCAGTTTAAGGCATATCAAACTAAAACTTATCCAGATAATAAAACTATTTACACAAAAGGAATGGTATGGGGATTTTCACATATTCAGTTAGCTGCTGATAATGCCGAAATTACTATGTACATTACACCTAATAGTGGTACAGGTGAGGCTAATTTAGATTTTACCTATCAATATAAAAGGCGTTCTTCTTTGGTAGGCAATTCTGCAGAATCTAAGTAAGCATTAACATCTAAACGAGTGGGCAACTTAGTGTATTTCACTCGTTATAGGCTCTTAACAGGTTGTATATTATGATAAATAAATTCATTAGGTATTTTGCTACAGGTAAAAATCACCCATTAGTAACTGATAGCAATTATATTACTGAACAATTTAACTACCATCGCCGTAATGTAATCCTTTTAATAACACTTTGTTATGGCTTAGGTTATGTTTGTCGCCTTGCCTTTAATGTAGTGAAAAAACCCTTGATGGATGCTGGCGTATTTACACCAGAAGAAGTAGGTATTATCGGCGCAACCTTGTTATATGGTTATGCATTAGGTAAGTTCACCAATGGTTTTTTGGCGGATCATGCTCATGTGGGGCGATTTTTTGCCGCAGGCTTATTTTTATCTGCTATGGCAAATTTAGGCATGGGTTTTTCAGATCTTGCTTGGGTATCAGCATTACTTTGGGGAATTAATGGTTGGTTTCAAGGTTTTGGTGCACCAGCTAGTGTTGTTTCCCTTTCAAGTTGGTATAGCAATAGTGAGCGAGGGCGCTACTACGGTATTTGGAGTACTGCGCATTCTATTGGTGAAGGGTTAACCTATTTAGGTATTGCTTGGCTTATTGCCGCTGCGCCTAAGGGATTAGGTTTGGATTGGCAGTGGGGATTTTGGACACCCGCTATAATTTGTATTTTTGGTGCATTTTTAGTCTGGCGTTATTTACCCGATAAGCCTCTAACTTTAGGTTTACCAACCGTTGCTGATTGGAAAAGTGATCATGGTCAAATAGATAACGAGCATCAAAATGAATCTATTTGGAAAACCCAGCTTAGGGTGTTAACTATTCCTTCTATTTGGATATTAGCACTTGCAAGTTCAAGTATGTATGTTACTCGTTATGCTATTAATAGTTGGGGCAATGTTTACCTACAAGAGATTCGAGGTTTTGACTTATTTGATGCCAACCTATTTATTTTCTTTAACACGGCTGCTGGCATTTTAGGTTGTATAGCGTTTGGTTTAGTGTCGGATAAATTTTTCAGTGCTCGTCGACCACCAGCAAACTTAATATTCGCCTTATTAGAAATTGTACCGTTATTGGTTATTTTTTATGGCCCACATGACCCAATAATTCTAGGAATTGCTTTAGTGGTGTATGGTTTTGGTCTTAGCGGCATATTAGCGTCGTTAGGTGGTTTATTTGCCATAGATATTGCCCCTAAAAAAGTGGCGGGTGCGGCAATGGGGTTTATTGGAATATTTAGCTATATAGGTGCAGGTGCACAAGACTATATTAGCGGTAAGATGATTTATAGTAGTGAGATAATTTTTGCGTTTCCCAATGGCGAACAAAATTTCAATATATTCTTTTACAATTATGATAAGCCGATTATGTTTTGGGTAGGAGCATCAGTGCTTTCAATTGTACTAGCGTCTTCTTTATGGAAAGTTAAAGCGGCAGATTAACGTAGTTTTGGAGAATAAAATGTCAGTAAAAACAACAATACTTTCTGTAGGACTATGCTCGCTTTTACTTGGTTGTGGTGAGAAAGCAGCAGAATCATTTTGTAAAAGTCATGCTAAAGAACATGATTTACATCGAGGTGATATTACACAAGTTCATATCGACTACTCTGAACAAGGAAAAATCACTGCTCAAGTAAAAATTGCACAGCAATATACCCAATATGAAGCGTTAATAACTATGGTTGATATTATTGAGGTGAAAGCCGATAGAGTATGTACAGGCGATACTGTGGATATTAAAGAGCAGGGTAAATATTACCAAGCCAATTACTCCATAAATTGCGGTTTGGATAATAAATTAAGTAAGGTTTCTGTACCCATATTAGAAAACTTCAAAGCAATTGACGAAGTGGAAGTGGTTATTAATACACCGTCATCGAGCAAACATTTTGTCTTAAGCAGCCAATGCGATAGCCCCATTTTCAATGTAAATTAATTAGAGTAAAAATTATGAGTGATATGAATCAACGTTTAGTCTTCACAGAGAAACTTGCTAAAGAAGCGGGAAAATTGGCGTTAGGTTATTTTTCTAAGTTAAATACACTAACTATTGTTAGTAAAGGCGTGCAAGACATGGCTTCTGAAGCTGATGTGAACACGGAAAACCTGATAAGAGCAGCGATAGAGTCGCAATATCCAGAAGACGATTTTTTTGGTGAAGAAAGCTCAGACACCTATGTTGCTAAAGAAGGACAAGGTATTTGGGTAGTGGATCCAATCGATGGCACTCAGCCTTTTGTTAATGGCATACCTAGTTGGTGCATTTCAATTTCATATATTCAGCAAGATGAAATTGTTATTGGTGTAATTTATGATCCCTGTGCTGATGAAGTTTTTTCGGCACAAGTAGGCCAAGGTGCAAAATTGAATGGCAAGCCCATGAAGGTTTCTGATGTTAAGGGAGTTACTAATGGTTTAGTGAGTATTGGCTATTCAAATAGAGTAGAGCCTGAAGATACGTTAGGGCCGTTAGAACGTTTAATTAAAGCCCAGGGTATGTTTCACCGCAGTGGCAGTGGTGCTTTAAGTCTAGCCTATGTTGCTGCAGGGCGTTTAATTGGTTATTTTGAACCACATATGAATATTTGGGATTGTGCCGCAGGGTGCTTATTAGTTCAGGAAGCTGGCGGGAAAGCTAATAATATTCTAGCAGGTGATAATTATTTAATTCATGGTAACCCTGTTATTGCTGCCGCAGATGGGGTTTATGATGACTTAGTGGCTATCATTAACAATAATTAATGTTTCGTAAATATTGTCTTTAATAAGAAGAAGGTAAACTGGTATTATTCCAATCAGAGGACAATATTATGAAACGTTTAAACTCAATAATTTCAATCACTTTAGCTACTTTAATAACCGCTGGAACCGTGTCAACGAGTTGGGCGGGCTCAGATAAAGAAGAGTTAACTATTGCTAAATCGATCATTGCTAAATCAGGTGTTACTGCTCAGCAAGCCATTAGAAAAGTACAGCAAGAGTATAATGGCGTTATTTATAGCTATGATCTTGATGACGAAGACGATATTTATTATCACGAAATTAAGTTGATAGACATTGAGGCAGATAAAAAAATAAAATTGATAATTTCCATTCAAAACGGCGAAGTTGTTAAAAAAGAATGGCATAGATTATTCTCATGGTTTTTTGATGATGAACGCATTGTTACAGCACGAAAATTAGCAACAATGAAATATTCTATCTTAGATGCCATTGACGCTATAGCACTTGATGAATCATCATTACTACAAGAAATAGAAATTGAAGACAAACAAGGCGTATTATTTTTTGAACTGGAAACTATTGACGATAATGGCGAAAAAGATTGGCTTGTAGATGCCAATAACAATCAAATCATTCCTGTATTTAAAAAATAGGCTTAGTTAATGAAATTACTGGTTATTGAAGATGATAAAACAACCCTAGAATATATTAAAAAAGGTTTTGTTGAGCAGGGCAATGTCGTTGATGTAGCAGAAAATGGGCCAGACGGCTTATTTTTTGCCACCAGTAATAACTATGATCTCATTGTATTGGATCGTATGCTGCCCAAAATGGATGGTTTAGCATTGTTAGCAGCAATGCGTGCTGCAAATATAAATACCCCCGTAATTATTTTGAGCGCATTAGGGCATGTAGATGAAAGAATTAAAGGTTTACAGGCAGGAGGCGATGATTATTTAGCGAAGCCATTTTCCTTTCAAGAGCTATACATTAGAGCAAGTATTCTGGTTGAACGACATCATACATCGTCTCAAGCAAATGGTCTGGTAACAGAGCTGAGCATTGATAATTTAGTGATGGACTTAGTGGGTCATAAAGTACTGAGAGACGGCAAAGAGCTCACTATTCAGCCTAAAGAATTTCAATTGTTACGTTATTTATTAGAGCACCAAGGTCAGGTGATTTCTAGAACACTCTTGTTTGAATCGGTTTGGGATTATCATTTTGACCCAAAAACGAATGTAATTGATGTTCATGTGGCAAAATTAAGAAAAAAACTGGAAGAAAACGGTCAATCGCAACTTATTCATACTGTTCGAGGAGCTGGGTATGTGGTTAGAACGGTTTAGAGTTTTTACCCGCACCTCGATTTGGCGCTTCACCTTAATTTTTACCGTTATTGTATTACTTATTTGTTCAAGCATTTTGGCGCTTGTTTATCAATTCACTGTGGGTGAACAAAAGCGTCAAATCGCACGACAAGTTACCATTGCGGCACAGGGTTTTTCAGATCTTTCTAATAGTCCAAGTATGACTAAAACCGACTTTCAAACAGCAATACAGCAGCGTATCGACAGAAGTGGCGCTATTATTTTGGTACTAAGGAGTGATGATAACGTAATTGGTAACCTGAGCAGTTTACCAAAAAATTTAACACAATTTCCTTTGCTACAACATTTCCCTATTGCTGTTGTAAACCACTTAGGTGAAACAACCGTTGAAATAGTATTAGGTACCAATTTAGAAACTCGCTTTGGTAGTTTATCAATTGCATTGTTTGACAATAATTATCAAGTACTTGAAAGCAACTTTCTAACGGCAAGTATTGGTGCGTTATTATTTGCTTTGGTGATTACACTTATTTCAGGCTTTTTATTAAATCGACGAGTACTTTCAAGGGTGAAGCAAATTGGAGAACTGACCGCTAACGTAAAAGCAGGACGGTTAAAATCAAGGCTGCCTATTAGCGCTAAACAAGATGAATTTGACATGATTGCTGATCAAATTAATCAAATGCTAGATGAAATTGATGATTTAATGAACTCGGTTGCACAAGTAACCGACAATGTTGCCCATGACTTACGTACGCCTTTATCTCGCATTCGTATTTCTGTTGAAGACAGTTTAACCCAATTTGATGAGAACAGTGTTGATGCTCAATGGCGTATAGCATTACTAGAAGAGCTCGATGAGATAATAGACACCTTTAACGCGATGCTAGAATTATCTCGTTTAGAAAAAGGCGTGCAAAAAACTACTTTTAAAACGGTGAATATTGAAACACTTTGTCATGATGTTATCGATTTAGCGACACCTCTTGCGGAAGAAAAAAATCAAAAGCTGACATTGGATATTACAATAGATAATGAAGCATCTTTATCAATGATTAAAGGGGAACCAAACCTTTTATTTCGCGCTATTTATAATGTTGTTGATAATGCCATTAAATATACGCAAGTTGGAGGGGATATTTGGTTAAAATGCCATGTCTCATCACAAAAAACTGACCTTATTGTTTGCGATAATGGGCCAGGAATTGCTGAAGAATACTACGATACGGTATTTCAGCGACTTTATCAGTTGGATGCTAGTCGTCAAGGAGAGGGATTCGGTTTAGGGCTTCCTATTGTGAAAGCCATTGTTGAACTTCACGGAGGATCGATTTCTATGTCGCCATCACATCCAGGACTAACCGTTACCATTACACTCAAGTATTAGGTCATTATGGAATATACCGAAATAGCACCACATGGTATTCGCACCAACAAAGAAGTCATGCCCAATGGAGAACAAAGAACGAGGTTGATTTTTTCTGATGGCCGTACTTACATACGAACAGAAGCAAGCAAATTGGGAGCATGGCAAAATAGTCATTACCATACAGCACTTGAAGAAACATATTTAGTTCAAAAAGGCTGGATTGGTTTTGCCGAGTTAATTGATGGTAGTTTACATCTTAGCGTCGAAAAGGAAAACAACCAATGTTATGTTAAACCTATGGTTTCACATAACGTATATTTACCTGCTAACTCGATAATTTTTACTATTAAGCATGGAAAATCTGCTCAGGGAGATTGGCATGCAAGCCAAGTGCTTGACGATTTAACAAAACACTTATCTGAACAGCAGATTAAAAAAATAGTGGAAGATAGTTTTATTTGAGTAGAGTGCAATATATAGCATAGCACCATGATTTATATAATATAGCTTATAATTAATAAGTTAGACTATGACTTTTCCCCAGATGTCTTAGTTTTCATTACTTGGGGTAGAGGCAATTAGATGAGAAAGCTAGTATTATCGTTACTTATTTTTATGTTTGTATTACCTGTTCAGGCAATTAATGATTTAAAAGAAAAACCAGTTCAACATTTAAAAGTAGCTGACTTATCTTCTATGGAAGCGGCTAAAAATGTTTTTATTAATAGTACAGCTAAAATTAAAAGTAAGAATAAACTCAATGTATTAGAATTAGAACAAATACATATTATTACCTATTCTCTTGAGAAAAGTGTTGCGTACTTTGTTAAAAATTTACGTGGTGAAAGACAATCGCTTGCAAAAGAAATTGCGATCACCGTGGAAAATATTCATATTAACGCTGAAAATAACCGACCAAAAATAACAAAGGAACACATAGACAAGTATTTTAATTTAGCCGATAAGTTTATTGCTGATTTCTAGCCAACCATTACTGTACTTGTATGAAATCCTCAAAGAACCATGCTGCAAGCTCATGTCTTCCTTCCAGATTAGCTTTACTATAAATTGTAGATGCTTGCTGCCTTATTGTTTTTTCTTTGGTATTTCTTACCGCGCTCATTTCTTTAAAGCTTAATCCTTTTAAAAGAAGCATTGCCACTTCTTGCTCACTTGCAGTCAGTGACCACTGATCAAACTGAGTATGAATAACAGCGCTGTATTCATGACGAGAATTCTTCATTTCTTCAGATATATTTTTCAACTTATCATCAGAAAGGTTTAACTCTTTTTTTAGACTAATAATATTTGATGTTCGAATCTTCATATCTTTAATTAAAAAGATTGCTCCAATAGCTGAAATAAAAACAATCAGGCTTTCAGAAAAAATATGCCAACTTGGAACTCCTAATGAAAGATCAGTAAGCACATCAAAGAAATTCAATACCATTATGATTAATAGAATTGCTACTATTACACCATCTCTCATAAAACCCTCTACTTATCATACCATTAGGTAGTCAACCGACATATGTACCATACAATTTTAAAACACATATTTTGATAATAGTTGGCTTATGACCAATGATGATCTACCTAAAAAAAGCGACAATTAGATCACCAAACTTATTAATCAATCTTGTAATTATATGATGTTACCTTTTATGAAAAAAAATTTAAGCTACTTAGGTAGAAAATATACACTTTTTTGCCTTTCATGTATTGTTTTACTTCAAGCACCTTTAGCTTTTTCTTATGATGAAATAAAGAATGTAGAGCTATCAAAGTTTGGGGGCTTTGAAACTACATTTTCTGATATTAAGCGGGTTAGCTCTATAGAAAGGCAAAGTGTTATTGGTGAAGTGAGTGTAAAGCCGGGTGAAAATTACTCTGTGAGTTTCCCATTTGATGTGCAACGTATTCGTTACCACATAAAAAATGGAGACTTAATTAATAAAGGAGACGTTGTAGCAACGGTTGATGGTTATGGTGTACATCACTTTATTGAGGAATATAATTCTGCTCAAAAATTATTAGAAGCATTGGAGAATCATTTTCAAACCAATAGGGAGTACTTTGAAAATAAAACAATCAAAAATTCACAATGGATAGAAATTACCAAAAATTACTTTGAAGCTAAGCTAAATTTCGAACATATCCAACATCAAATGTCTTTTTTACACATTGATAAAAATGAGAAAGTTACGCTTATTAGTCCAAAAGCAGGAATAATAACAATAACCAACTTATTGAATAATAGGCTAGAAGGAGATCTTGCCTTTGATGTTATAGATCCTGATGCTATTCAAGTGAAAATATCGTTACCAATATCAAGTGCATTGAATATATCTCACTTAAAAGTCACTTCAACATGTTTATTAAAAGTTGAAAACTTAGAAGGTCTTGCTGATAAGTATCATCAAACACTGTGGGCTTCTCCAAGTAAAAATTCGGATTGTAACTTAACCCTTGGTCAAATCGTTAAAGCAACGCCTATACAAAATTTTGATGGGTACAAAATTAACAAAACAGCTATTTTTGAATTTGAAGATGTAAATTACATCGCAATAAAATCAGATAAAGAAGTAATGGTTATTCCTGTACACCTGTTTGGCTCTGTAGGCAGCGAGTATTATTTTACAGCCAATAAGAACATTGAGAATAAAAAAGGTTTAGTCACTTCAGTTAGTATTTTACAAGGTTATTTACTTAATCTAGGGGCTGAATAATGTTGAATGTATTGATCAAGTTCTCACTAACTCAGCGTCTGTTTGTTTGTGTATTTGTTATCATAGTTATGATTGCTGGAGCAAAGTCATGGGTGAGCATACCTATTGACGCATTCCCAGAAATTTCACCTGTACAAGTAAAAATAGTGCTTAAACTTCCAGGGATGAATGCTGTTGAAATTGAGTCTCAAGTGACAAGAGTGATTGAAACAGAATTGCTTGGTATACCGTCACAAGAAATGCTTCGCTCTACGACTAAGTACTCGATAACGGACATTACAATTGATTTTAAAGATGGAACCGATATTTATTGGGCGAGACAACAAGTCAATGAACGTTTGATGAACATACTTCCATCACTTCCCGAAAATATTAGTGGCGGTATGGCGCCGATGAGTACGCCACTAAGTGAAGTGTTCATGTTTACGGTTGATAATCCAACGTTATCGCTCACCGAGAAAAGAGAGCTACTTGACTGGCATATTCGTCCATTACTTCGAACTGTTTCAGGTGTTGCAGATGTTAACAGCTTAGGCGGTTTTGTAAAGACTTATGAAATAGTGCCAAATATTTTATTGATGCAGCAATACCATATTTCATTTAATGATATTGAATCCTCAATTTCATTGTTGAATCAAAATGGAGGGATTGGTCGTCTAATCAAAGGAAATGACGCTTTAATTCTAAGAACAGAGGGAAAGTTTGAAAACATAAACTCGATAAAAGAAACCGTTATACAAATAACAGATAATAAAGTTATCCGCCTCAGTGATATAGCAACTATCGATGGCGGTGCTCTAACACGTTATGGTGCAGTCACTAAAGATGGTGAAGAAGCCACTCAGGGCTTAATTATTGCCTTAAAAAATAGTAACACTGCTCAAGTTGTTGAAGATGTAAAAAATAAATTAGATGAAATAAAGGCATCTTTGCCTCAAGGCACCCAAATTAATATTTTCTATGATAGGTCAAACCTAATAAACACAGCAATAAGCACAATAACCAGCGCTTTAGGTCAGGCTGTGATACTTGTGATCATTTTACTGGCCATTTTTTTAGGTGATATTCGTTCATCGTTAGTTGTTTCTCTTTCGCTACCTATGGCTGCTTTGGTTACTTTCATTTTAATGAAACAATTTGAATTGTCTGCAAACTTAATGAGTTTAGGAGGACTTGTTATTGCGATTGGTATGTTAGTTGATTCATCAGTGGTCATTGTTGAGAATATAGTCAACCGACTATCAAATAATCAACATTTACCAAGGTTACATGTGATTTTTCGGGCCTGTAAAGAAGTGGCAACACCTGTATTTTCAGGCACAATAATTATTATAATTGTTTTCTCTCCTTTATTAATGCTGTCTGGCTTAGAGGGAAAACTATTTAAGCCAGTTGCCCTTACTATCGTTTTTGCCATGTTAAGTGCTTTAGTCTTATCACTTACAATTATCCCCATTTTGGCTTCGTTATTATTAAAAAATGGTGCAGCAACTCAACCTAAACTTGTTACAACACTACAACATTTTTATGTAAAAACATTATCTAAGGTGATTAATAAACCCATCGCTATGACTGTGATATCGATGAGTATTTTTGTTTTTAGTATCGTGCTTTTTCAAGGGCTAGGAAAGAGTTTTATGCCGACTTTAGATGAGGGGGATATTATTGTACAACTTGAAAAATCACCAAGTATTTCATTAGCTGCATCTATAAATATTGATGAGCAAGTTGAGAAAGCACTATTAGATAATATCCCTGAAATAGTACAAATCGTTGCTAGAACAGGATCGGATGAGCTTGGTTTAGATCCTATGGGACTCAATGAAACAGACGTTTTTATGGAGTTAGCACCCAAAGAGCAATGGCGATTTGCAACCAAAGCTGAGCTTATTGAAGATATAAGAGCAAAACTGAAGCATTATCCAGGTATGAATGTGGGGTTCACTCAACCAATACAAATGAGAGTTTCAGAAATGTTAACGGGTGGAACAGGAGACATTTCAATTAAAATTTTTGGTAATGACATTCATACTCTTTCTTCTTTAGCTGAAAAGATTGCAAATTTGTCAAAGGAGATAGATGGTGCCTCAGATGTTCAAATGGCACTTATTGAAGGTGGAAAATATGTAAACATCAAGCTTATTCCAGAAGTGGCTGGCCAGTTTGGCTTATCGACTCAAGGGTTAAGTGACTATTTAAAATCTCAACTTGAGGGATTACAGATCTCATCATTACTTGAAGGCAATCGCGCTATTCCAATCGTTTTTAATGGAGCAAAAGACAAAGAAACTAACCAAGGGCAGTTATCATCGATACAGTCGCTTAAGAAGCAGTTGATACTTATGCCTGATAATACGTTATTGCCGTTAGAACAAATAGCTGACATACGTTTTAAAACGGGTCCTTTGCTTATTGAAAGAGAAAAAGGAAATAGATTTGCCTCGGTAAGTATAAACATTTCAAACCGAGACGTGGTGAGTTATGTTACTGAATTAGAAGGAAGAATAAATAACAGCATTCAACTTCCAACAGGTTATACCTTGTCTTTTGGTGGTGAATTTGAGAGCCAACAAAGAGCAACCAATAATTTATTGTTATTAATTCCATTGGCACTTGTTTTAATTTTTATCATTTTGTTCACAACATTTAATTCATTTTCTAAATCAACCTTAATTATTGCTAATATTCCATTCGCATTAATGGGGGGGATCATATCGTTATATATCAGTAAGGAATACCTATCGGTTCCAGCTTCTGTTGGGTTTATTGCCTTGCTTGGTGTGGCGGTGTTAAATGGCATTGTGATGGTAAGCTACTTTGAGCAAACTAAGTTATTTTCAAAAAATTTAACAAAGCGCGTTATTGATGGTGCAAATCGTCGACTTAGACCTGTCTTAATGACGGCAACAACAGCTATGTTTGGCTTAATGCCTCTAGCCTTTGCAACGGGCCCTGGAGCTGAAATTCAAAAACCATTAGCTATAGTGGTTATTGGTGGGCTAATTACATCAACAATAACAACCCTTTATTTATTACCTATCTTTTACTGCTGGTTGGAGAAAAAAAATGCATGAGCAAGTTATATTTACATTAAATGTGCCAACAGAACTAAAAGATGAAGTGGTAGATATTCTAATTGGCTTGCCCAATATCACAGGGTTTAATTTAAAAACCATGCAGGGCTATAGTAAAGAACATAGCTTGTTTGATATTGCAGAGCAGGTTGAAGGATATAGGTCATATTTTCAATTTGAAGTATTGATTACTTTAACCGATGTTGAAAGATTAAAACAAAGCTTAAAACCTGCTTGTCAAAGTGCCAAGTTAAAGTATTGGCTCACTTCAGTTTTAGATAGTGGCCATTTTGAATGATCCGCATAAGGGAGATATGAATATAGAAAGAGAACAAATTTTCGTATGGAGGTACTTACTTTTTATTTAAAGGTGAGGTATCAATAATGGCGCACCATGCAGGAGTCGAACCTGCGGCCTTCGCCTCCGGAGGGCGACGCTCTATCCAGCTGAGCTAATGGTGCATATTACTAATTTTTGATTATTGCTCTTTCCGCCACCTTTTGTTCTGAGTGTAACATTCAAAGGACATCGCTCTACTCAGCTGAGTTACGGGTGGCTTAATATTAGCGCCGAAATACTATAGCTTATACAGGTATTTGTCTAGCGATGCGCACGAATATTTATGGATTAAAGCGAGGGATTGTATGTTTCAGAAAGGTAAGTCAGCAATAGTAATGTACTTTAGCTTAAAAAATGCCTAAAGTAGTGATTATATTCCCAATAGATTTTTCAATACATTCTTGAATAATTACGCTTTTATTATGATGACATTACATTTGCTTTACTTATTTCAACGCCGATTATTAACTTTTTGTAAAAATAAACACATTAGTTTGTTGTTATTTTTTTGCTGTATAATGTCAGTGCAAAGTGCTCCTAATGAAGGTTATCAAACCACACAAATTGAATCGGAGCTGTATACTCAAGTAATACAGCGTACAGGAAAAGTTGATTTTGCTCGTGTTGTAAACCTTTCTTTTAAAACAGCAGGTTTTTTGACAGAGCTTAATATTGACGAAGGTGACCTTTTTAAAGAAAACCAGCTGTTAGCTGCATTAGATATTTCTGAATTAGAAGCTGACAAAAATGCGACTTATTCACGTTTATTGCAGGCAAAGCGTAATATAGGGCGAGTTAAAACCTTAATGAAAAAAAAGCTAAGCTCACAGCGAGACTTAGATGATGCCATTACTTCTGTAGAAACAACGCGCGCTAACTATCGAGTAGCTAATTATAATTTAGAAAAAGCCCAATTATTTGCGCCTTTTGAAGGAGTAGTTGTAAAGCGATATACAGATCTAGGTGAGCTACAAACGCCAGGTGTTACAGCATTGCAGGTAGCTTCATTAGATAATAATTTGATTACTCGAGTGTCCTTAACAGGTGAAGAAATAGCCTTAGTGCACTTAAATCAAAAAGTAAAAATTCATTTAGCTTATTCAGGATTAGTTAATGGGGTTATTAGTAAAATTCCTGCCATAGCTGATAGCCAACATCATTTATTTAATATTGAGGTTTCCTTAGAAGAAAATCAGGAAACTAAACCACTTATTGTTGGTCAGTTAGCACGTGTTCTTATTTATGCGCCAACTGAACATTTTGTTTATCGCGTACCGATAGAAGCCTTAAATGCAATAAATGAGCAGGGGCAGGCGTTGATTACAATTGAAAATAACAACAATCCAGAACAGCAAGCGTTTACTATTTATAAATTAGATAATGATTTTATTTATTTAACAGCGCAAGAAAATTCAACATCTCTAGATGTTATTACTCAGGGGTGGAATAAGTTACCGCTTATTTCTACTAAGAAGTAACCAGAATGAAGTTACCTAGCTTAGCGATAAAAAATGCACAATTTACTTTCACTATTGTTGTGTTACTTGTGCTTGTTGGCATTGTGTCGTATTTCAACATGCCGCGTAGTGAAGATCCGCAATTTGACATTCCTATTACCCTAATTGAAGTGGTTTACCCTGGGGCATCGCCAACAGACATTGAAACGTTAGTGGTTGACCCACTTGAAGAAGAGTTTGCAGATATTGAGAATATCAAGAGAGTTGAGTCGCAAATAAAAAATGATGGTGCTCGTATTGAAATAAAATTTCATTATGGTTCAGATCCTGAGCTTGCGTTTAATAAAGTGCAACTTGCTGTTTCTTCAGTGAAACCATCATTACCTGCAGGTGTACAAGAGTTATTAGTATTAAAAGCCACGCCAACCTCGGTAGCAATAGTTCAACTTGCCTTATGGTCAGAGCCAACTGACTATAAGCAAATGGAGTTTTATGCAAAGCTTTTAGAAAAACGTTTGGAAACCATTGAAAGTGTTAAAAAAGCCGATGTATGGGGATATCCTCAACAAATTGTTGCTGTTGATCTCAATTTAGATTTGCTGTTACACCATAAAATTTCAACCAACCAAGTGATGCAAGTGCTCCAGGGCAGAGCGCTAAATATTACCCCAGGGTTTGTTGATACTAAAACTCGCCGGTTTAATGTGAAAACCAGTGGGAATTTTGAACAAATTGAAGCACTTGAAGATACTATTATTATTTCAAATAATGATTATGTGCTACGTCTAAAAGATATTGCGCAGGTTAGTTTTGGTAGTCAGGAAGCGAGTTATTTAGCTTATTATCATAAAAACCCTGTTATTTTTATTACTGTTGAGCAACGTATAGGCACCAATATTTTTTCTTTAACGAATGCTATTCAAAATGAAATAACCTCGTTTAAGCAAACAATACCCTCAACAATAAAAATGGATGTATTATTTGAACAAGCAAAAAGCGTAGAAAGTCGTGTAAACGGTTTTTTCAGTAACCTTTGGCAGGGTCTTGTATTGGTTGGGTTATTATCATTACTATTTTTAGGCTTGCGAGAAGCCATTGTTGTGATGATTGCTATCCCTCTTTCTTTTCTTGTTGCAATAGGCTGGTTAGATTTTGCTGGTTTTGGTTTACAACAAATGTCGATTGTTGGGCTTATTATCGCACTGGGACTACTGGTGGATAACGCTATTGTTGTCACAGAAAGTATTCATCGGGAAAGGCAAAACCATAAATCACTTGCCGAAGCGGCTGCTGCGGGTGCAAGCAAAGTGGGGTGGGCTATTGCCAGTGGTACTATTACCACCATGTTGGCATTCTTACCTATGTTAATGCTGTTAAGTGATACAGGTGATTTTATTCGGTCAATGCCTGTTACCGTTGTATTGGTACTACTTGCCTCATTACTGATTGCGTTAACACTTACGCCGTTGTTAGCGAGTAAGTTTCTTGCAACTAAATCGGTTGAATCAAGCGAGGTAGAAATAACGCAAACAAGAAAAGTGAAAACCTTGCAACATTATATAAACCACTT
Source organism: Colwellia sp. E150_009 (assembly GCF_053543955.1). Lineage (NCBI taxonomy): Bacteria > Pseudomonadati > Pseudomonadota > Gammaproteobacteria > Alteromonadales > Colwelliaceae > Colwellia > Colwellia sp. E150_009. The sequence continues at coordinate 5,159 of NZ_JBHFOM010000025.1, read as the reverse complement.
TGCAGAAAACAGTTACACACGTTGGTTGCAAAAGCTATTTAGGTTGAAAGTGGTGGTAATTACCATAGCCATAGTAAGTTTATTATTGATGTTGTCACTCTTTTCTCAAGTAGGATTAAGTTTATTTCCTAAAGCTGAAAAACCGATGGTGTTAATTGATGTTGAGGCTCCACCTAACTCTTCTCTGGATTATACCAATAGTATTATGCAGCAAATGACTCATTTTATTGAGCAACAGCCGCTTGTTGATAAAGTTGCTTTGAACGTTGGAAATTCTAATCCGCGTATTTATTATAATGAAATTCCGAAACGGGGTGTTGTTAAATATGGGCAAGTTTTGGTGGTGTTAGAAACGTTTGATCCTGATGAAATGGAACAATTAGTTGATACCCTAAGAAATGAGTTTGACTCATGGCCACAAGCTAAAATTACGGTAAAAGAATTCACTCAAGGCCCAGTAACAGACCAACCTATAGCAATACGTTTAATTTCTGAATCGTTAACTGATTTAGAACGTGTAGCCAATGACTTAGCTAGTAAAATGGCTGAAACAAAAGGGGTTATTAATATTGATAACCCAATAGGGGTTGCCAATACCGAGTTGAATTTGCAAATTGATTACGAGAAAGCAGGGTTATCAAACATTGATATTAATGCATTAGACAACACTTTACAGTCAATTTTAACGGGTACTTATGTTGGCCGATTTAATGACGATAATGGTGAAAATTATCCGATATTAGTTCGTCATAAAAACACAGACATAAACGCTTTGTCAGATGTCCACATTACTAGTTTAACAGGACAACAAATACCATTAATGCAAGTGGTGAATGCCCAGTTTACGAAAGGGCAAACAGATTATTTTCATTATCAAAAATTGCGTATGGCAAAAGTATCTGCTGATGCTGCATCAGGGTATTCAATTCAAATGCTTACTCAAGAATTTGTACAATACCTTGACGAGTATAATTTACCTATGGGAATGTATTACAGTTTAGGTGGTGAAGAAGAGTCTAGGCAAGAGTCTTTTGCGGGTTTAACACAAATTATGTTAATAACTGCTATTGGCATTTTTGCAATATTGGTGTTGCAGTTTAAGTCTTTTTTACAGCCATTAATTATTTTTAGTTCAATCCCGTTTGCGATGGCTGGGTCGGTTATCGGTTTGTATCTTACAGGCCTCTCTTTTTCTATGATGGCCTTTATTGGTCTTATTAGCTTGTTTGGTATTGTGGTCAATAATGCCATTATATTAATTGACAGTGCTAACAGAAATTTGGCAGAGGGATTAACGAAACAGGCGTCGGTACTTAAGGCAAGCGCAACACGCTTTACACCAATACTGTTAACAACGCTAACTACCATTGGTGGATTAATACCCCTAACTTTATATGGCGGTGGTTTATGGCAACCACTAGGCGTCGTGCTTATCTCAGGGCTTTGTGTTTCAGCTATTTCAAGCTTTTTGTTAGTGCCTGTGTTAACCGAGCTACTAACGCATATTGATAAAAAATCTCATTTTGAACAGAATATAAGCAATTAATTTATGGAAATGTACACTGTCGGTATTTGGGGTTACAGCTTAGCGAGTATCGCCTATATTCTTTTTTCGTTACTTGTTCTTGCTGCTCATAACGAGTCGAGTATTGCTAAATTAATGCTGTTTAGTGCCTTGATGGCTGTAGGTGCTAATGTTATTGCAGCATTACAGATTAGTCTTGGTTTTTCTTTGCAATGGGCAATGTTGGCAGATACGAGTAAAATAGCGGCATTTTCTGTATTAACACTCAGCTTTAATGTTGAAAAAAATACCATTACAGGTATTTTAAAGAATAAAACCGTTGGTAAATACTTACTTTTCTGGTTTGGATCTGTTGTGGCGTGTTGGGCGCTAAATTACACACTCAACTTTTCTTTTGAATATTTATTTCTACTTTTCGTTTTATTCAACTTGGTCAGTTTAGTTTTTCTTGAACAAATTTATCGTGGTAGTAACACTGAAGCAAGAAAATCCATAACCCCTTTAGTGATTGCTTTAGGCAGCATTGCTGTATTTGATTTTGTGCTTTATGCACAGGCAACCATGGTGGGGGGCATTGAATTTAACTTTTGGTATATCAGAGGTTATTTAGCTGCTATTGCTGTGCCGTTATTATTGATCAGCACTCGACGGTTTAAAGCGGGTGCTGTGCGAATATTTGTATCACGTAATGTCGTTTACTATAGCTCAATGCTAATGATTGCGGGTGTTTACTTATTATTAATGGCTATTGCAGGTTATCTGATTAACTATTTTGGTGGTAAGTGGGGCAATTTAGTTAGTTTTGGCTTTTTTATACTGGGCATAATAGTACTAGCTGTTTTGTTAATGACTGAAACCGTTCGTCGGCAAGTCAAAGTTTTTATTTCAAAACATTTTTTTGCGAATAAGTATGAATACCGTGAAGAATGGTTAGAGTTGATAGGCAAAATTGAAACCGCTAATGCAGATAATTATTGTCAAATGTCATTGCAAATTATGATGTCAAAAGTTGGTGCAACGGGTGGCATATTATTAAAAGCGGATGGTAATAATCGATTTTTGGTAAAGCATTCTGAAGGGGTAAAATTAGATGAATCATTCAACAAAGATCTTGTTTTACTAGAATATTTTACTAAAAACCAAGGATGGATTATTGATATTAATGATTATGATGAAGATCCTATCTCATATCCTGGGTTATTTATTAACCCTAAAATATGGCATGCAATAGGCGTGAATATTTTAGTACCAATTTTTATCGGTAAAGCATTCTATGGATTTTTTATACTGTCAAACAGTGATGAAGACTATAAACTTAACTGGGAAGATAGAGATTTATTGTTTGCTATATCCAAACAATTAGGCAACCTTATTTCTTTAAATGAGGTTAGTGATAAACTTGCTGAATCTAAACAATTTGATGCTTTTAATCAAATGTCCGCTTTTTTAGTGCATGATTTGAAAAATATTCAAGCACAATTAGCATTAATAACCTCAAATGCTACACAACATAGAGACAACCCAGAATTTATTGATGATGTGTTTGAAACAGTCGAGTCAGCCACAGAGCGGTTATCGAAAGTATTAACACAATTAAGAAATAAGCAAGTAGCGCAATCCACTAGTAAAAGCGTTGATCTTGGTGATATTATTGAACGAGTTACAGTACAGCGAAATATTATGTTACCTAAAGTGACCAGTATCAATAATGAAAAATGTTTGGCGACGCTAGATGAGGAACGTTTTTTTTCGGTGATGAACCATTTAATTCAAAATGCTCAAGAAGCAACATCTGATGATGGTTGGGTAAAAATAACAGTAGAGCAGCAATTAAACAACATCAATATTGTCGTTAGTGATAATGGTTGCGGTATGTCGGAGAGTTTTATTAAATATAGGCTTTTTAAACCATTTGATACAACAAAAGGCAACGCAGGTATGGGTATCGGTGTTTTTGAAGCAAAACAATTTTTTGAAAGCTTATCGGGTAATCTAACGGTTGATAGTGTTGAGGGACAAGGCACAAAAATGATAATTAGTTTGCCTGTGTAGGATAGATATGCGCTCGAACAAACCCTTACCTACAAGCAACATTATTTACTGTAGGTTAGAATTTATTCTGATCAATAGGTCAGTAATATAAATAATTAGGATAAGGAAGTAATGGAAAAAGTATTAATTGTTGATGACGATAAAGGCATTCAAAAACAACTGAAATGGAGCCTGTCTGATCATAGCCCAATACTTGCTGGCGATAGAGAATCAGCAATTGCGGCCGTAAGACGTCACGAGCCTAAGGTTGTTACTTTAGACTTAGGTTTGCCACCTGATGCAGCCAATGCCAGTGAAGGATTAAAAGCGTTAGAAGAAATTCTTGCGATAGCACCCCATACTAAAGTGATAGTGATTACGGGTAATGAAGATAGGACCAATGCATTGAAAGCAATTTCTGCGGGTGCTTATGATTTTTATCAAAAACCAATTGATGCTGAAGTGATTAATGTCATCATTTCGCGTGCGCTAACACTTGCCAATATAGAAAGCGAAAATCGTACAATGCGCGCCGTAACCGATAGCAATATTGGTATTATAGGCAATAGTGAATCTATTGAGCGTTTACGTACCATGGTAAAGCGTATTGCCCCTACTAATATAACAGCCTTATTGTTAGGTGAGAGTGGCACAGGTAAGGAAGTAACGGCTAAAGCTGTGCATTTAGCAAGTGATAGAGTTAATAAACCTTTTATTGCTATTAACTGTGCTTCTATTCCTGAAAACTTACTTGAAAGTGAACTTTTTGGTTTTGAAAAAGGTGCGTTTACTGGCGCGCATAAAACCACTAAAGGTAAAATAGAATGTGCAGAAGGTGGCACTTTGTTTCTAGATGAAATAGGTGATATGCCCTTTAATTTACAAGCTAAATTATTACGTTTTTTACAAGAAAAAGTGGTTGAACGGTTGGGTGGCAGAGAAGAAATTCCAGTCAATGTGCGAGTAGTGTGTGCAACTAATCAAAATTTAGAAGAAATGGTTGCTAACAAAGAGTTTAGAGAAGACTTATTTTATCGGGTGAGTGAAATTACACTTAACATTCCACCTCTACGTGATCGGGAGGAAGATGTACTCATTCTGGCTCAATATTTTCTACAACTTTATGCAACAGAATATAAAAGCAATGCTAAATCGTTTTCTGATGATGCTATTAGTGCAATTAAAGGGCATAAATGGCCAGGTAACATTCGTGAATTACAAAATAAAGTGAAATCGTCAGTAGTGATGTGTACTGGTGTGCAAGTCACGGCTTTTGACCTGGGATTTTTTGACCATTCTGATACTGATAGCAGCTATGAACTCTCATTAAATTTACGCGCAGTAAGAGAGCAGGCTGAGTCAATTGCTATTCAAAAAGCTTATGCATTATCAGAAGGAAATATGTCTAAAGCGGCCGAGTTACTAGGCATAACTCGACCAACTTTATACTCATTAATTGAAAAATATGAGCTCAATATTAATAGTTAGATTTCAGCCTTACAACGCGGAATGAATTCCGCCCTACAAGGGCACGGCTTAGTGTAGGTTAGGTTTCAGTCTGACAATGCGGAATGAATTCCGCCCTACAAGGGCACGGCTTAGT
>NZ_JBHFOM010000024.1:0-60813 GCF_053543955.1 Colwellia sp. E150_009 | reverse complement strand
CTTTCGCTCTAAGTACAAAGTTAACAATTTCATTACGGAAATCTTTAGGATTACTGATACCTGCAGGTTTTTCTATTTTTTCTAGTTCGTCATTAAGTGCTTGTCTATCAAAAAGTTGGCATGTTTCTGCGTCACGATATTCTTGATCTTGAATCCAAAAATCAGCATAAGTGACGTAGCGATCAAAAATATTTTGACCGTATTCAGAGTAAGACTCTAAATAGGCTGTTTGAATTTCTTTACCAATAAATTCAATATATTGCGGTGTTAAATAACCTTTAATAAACTCTAAATAACGTTCGGTTGTTTCTTTTGGTAATTGCTCTCGTTCAACTTGTTGTTCTAAGACATAAAATAAATGTACAGGATTTGCCGCCACTTCATTATTATCAAAATTAAATACACGAGATAATATTTTAAAAGCAAACCGTGTGGACAGTCCCGACATACCCTCGTCAATACCTGCATAATCCCTATACTCTTGATACGATTTAGCTTTAGGATCTGTATCTTTTAAGGTTTCACCGTCATATACACGCATTTTTGAGTAAATACTTGAATTTTCAGGTTCTTTTAATCTTGACAATACTGAGAATTGCGCAAGTGTCTCTAACGTATCGGGTGCACATTGTGCTGATTTTAGTTCACTATTTTCAAGCAACTTTTTGTAGATGTTTACCTCTTCAGAAACACGCATACAATAAGGTACTTTGACTATATAAACTCTGTCTAAAAACGCTTCGTTGTTTTTGTTGTTTCTAAATGTTTGCCATTCAGACTCATTTGAATGAGCCAGTAAAATACCATTAAAAGGTAGGGCAGATAATCCTTCTGTTGGATTATAGTTTCCCTCTTGTGTGGCGGTAAGTAATGGATGAAGCACTTTGATTGGTGCTTTAAACATCTCAACAAATTCCATTAATCCTTGGTTTGCTCTACATAGTGCACCAGAGTAGCTATAGGCATCTGCATCATTTTGGGCAAAATGCTCAAGCTGTCTTATATCAACTTTGCCAACCAAAGCAGAAATATCTTGATTGTTATCGTCACCAGGCTCTGTTTTTGCAATAGCAATTTGATCAAGAATAGAAGGATAGACTTTTACAACGGAAAACTTAGCAATATCACCTTTAAACTCATGTAAGCGTTTTGCTGCCCAAGGTGAAATAATATTATTAAGGTAACGTGCTGGTATATTGAATTCTTCTTGTAATATTTTGCCGTCTGAATGCACATCAAATAAACAAAATGGATGGTCATTCACTGGGCTCCGAATACCATTAGCACATAAAACATAAATAGGCTCTTGCTGCATTAACGCTTTGAGTTTTTCAGCAATTGATGATTTGCCACCACCGACGGGGCCTAATAAATATAGAATTTGTTTTTGTTCTTCTAATCCTTGAGAGGCATGTTTAAGGTATGAAACAATTTGTTCAATAGCTTCCTCCATACCATAAAAGTCTTTAAACGCTGGGTATCGGTTAATAACTCTGTTAGAAAATATACGGCTCAATCGAGGATCAGTTGCCGTATCAACCTCTTCAGGTGTACCAATAGCACTAAGTAATCTCTCTGAAGCACTTGCATAGGCCAGCTTGTTTTTTTTACACAAGGTTAAAAACTCTTGCAAGCTAAATTCTTCTTGTTGAGCTTGTTCGTAACGTGCTTGATAATGTTGAAAAATACTCATAATCATCTCCAAAGCTTGAGTTTAAAACTGACTAAAAATAAATTTTTGAGCTTTATAATATAAGACTAGTTGCTTTGGCTGATTTTGCGAATTTTAAAGTGTAAATATTATTTTTTTATATTTAAAAAATAAGTGAGATCAAGTAATTACTTTTAACTTTTGCTACTTAATTTTGAGGTCTGATGAATTTTTGTTGAACGGTAGATTAATAGCAAAGTATTGACCCCGGCGAAGGGGTCAATAATAAAATGAGTGGTTAAACACTTATGGCAGGAAGGCTTATGCGAAATTTGCTTGTGCAAAATCCCAATTAGCTAATGCCCAAAAAGCATCCATGTAGCTAGGACGTAGATTACGGTAATCAATATAATAAGCATGCTCCCATAAATCTACAGTGATTAGTGGTGTTACACTTTCATCTGTTAATGGTGTTGCAGCATTAGAGGTATTAACAATAGCTAGGCTACCATCAGCATTTTTAACTAACCATGTCCAGCTTGAACCAAAATTGTTGATTGCACTGTCAGTAAATTTCGCTTTAAAATCAGCGAAAGAACCAAAGCTAGCAGTAATAGCATCAGCTAAAGCGCCTGTTGGTTCACCACCACCATTAGGGCTTAAGCTATTCCAATAAAACGTATGATTCCAAATTTGAGCTGCATTATTAAAAATACCTGCTGAAGAAGTTTTTACTATTTCTTCTAAAGACTTGTTAGCAAATTCAGTGCCTTCAATTAATCCATTTAATTTTACAACATAGGTATTGTGATGTTTTCCGTAGTGAAATGATAAAGTTTCTGCTGAAATATGTGGTTCTAGGGCAGTTTGTTCGTAAGGTAATGCAGGTAATTCAATAGCCATTGTGCTCTCCAGTTTCTCTAATTTTTTAAAAGTTACTATGTATTTGTGAATAAGAGTATATTTCCTAATAAAACTTGAGTAAAATACTCAGGTATTAAGTTTATACTATATTGAACCCTTAGTGTATAGGGTTTCTTTAGGTATTTTACAAGTATATAATTTTTTTTTAAGTATTTATTCTATTGAATTGAAAAATAAATTTTTGGCACAATGATATTGTAAATGTAAGTATCAACAAAAATTATACTCGGCCGATTCAACTTAGCGCCCAATTCAATTTAGTATAATGAATATTATTTTTTAGAGGATATTATGGAAACAATTGAACGTATTAAAGAACAAATTAGTGAAAACACCGTTTTACTATATATGAAAGGTTCCCCGAAATTACCTAGTTGTGGTTTTTCATCGCAAGCATCACAAGCTTTAATTTCGTGTGGTGAACAATTTGCTTATGTTGATATTTTGCAAAATCCTGATATCCGCGCTGAATTACCAAAATATGCAGACTGGCCTACATTTCCACAATTATGGGTTGAAGGTGAGTTTGTTGGTGGTTGTGACATTATTTTAGAAATGTTTCAACAAGGTGAATTACAAACATTAATTAAAGAAGCAACGGCTAAAGATGCTTCTAAAGACACAAACGCAGAATAAATTTTTATTCTGTATGAATTTAGTATTGATTTTTTCCAATTAAGCACAATAACTAGTTGTGAGTATTTGTTAACGCAATAATATTTTTTAATCATTAATAACATAAAAATGGAGCATATATGAGTGTTTTAGTAGGTCGTCCAGCCCCAGACTTTACAGCCGCAGCGGTTTTAGGTACGGGTGAAATTGTTGATAGCTTTTCATTAAGTGAAGCAATTAAAGGCAAAAAAGCGGTAGTGTTTTTCTACCCATTAGATTTTACTTTTGTATGTCCATCAGAGCTTTTAGCTTTTGATCATCGTATAGAAGAATTTAAAAGCCGTGGTGTTGAGGTGATTGGTGTTTCTATTGATTCACAATTCTCTCATAATGCATGGAGAAATACTGCAGTAAATGATGGTGGTATTGGTCCAGTTCAATATACATTAGTTGCTGATACTAAACATGAAATCTGTAAAGCTTATGATGTGGAGCATCCAGATGCAGGCGTTGCATTCCGTGGTTCATTCCTAATTGATGAAGAAGGCAATGTACGTCATCAAGTAGTGAATGATCTACCTTTAGGTCGTAATGTTGATGAAATGATACGTATGGTTGACGCACTACAATTCCACCAAGAGCATGGTGAAGTATGTCCTGCAGGTTGGAATAAAGGCGACAAAGGTATGACAGCTTCTCCAGATGGTGTTGCATCATACTTAACAGACAATGCTGATAAACTTTAAGCATTAATTTACAGTATTAATAAGTGAATCGTTAATAAATTTATCTTAATAATATTTTTTTTGAAAAGCTAGTGTCGATCGACACTAGCTTTTTTTATGGGTAATTTTCTATTCGCTATTCGCTATTCGCTATTCGCTAATCGGTAGAGGCCAACCGCCTAACTCCTGCCATTTATTTACTATATAACAAAATAACTCTGCAGTTTTTTCCGTATCATAAAGTGCCGAATGTGCTTCACTGTTATTAAAATCAATCTCTGCTGCTTCGCACGCTTTAGCTAATACTGTTTGCCCTAACGCAAGGCCTGCTAAAGTGGTTGTATCAAAACTAACAAACCCATGAAATGGGCTGCGTTTAATTTGACAACGAGTGGTTGCTGCATTTAAAAAACCTAAATCAAACGCAGCATTATGTGCAACAATAATGGCACGTTGGCAGCCAGCTAGTTTCATTTTTTTTCTAACTAATTTGAATAGGGCTTTTAATGCTACTTCTTCATCAACCGCACCTCGTAACGGGTTTGTGGGATCAATACCCGTAAATTCTAACGCCTTGGGTTCTAGATTTGCACCCTCAAATGGATGCACATTAAATTGTATCGTTTCATCAATAGATAATTTGTTTGAACTGTCATCTAAGGTTAAAACAGAGGCTGCAATTTCTAGTAATGCATCAGTTTGAGCATTAAACCCCGCTGTTTCTACGTCAATCACAACGGGAAAGTAACCGCGAAATCGTTGTGCTAAGAGTGGCTTAATAATTTTACTATTTTCGTTGTTAACTTTGTCTGCTTTTATTTTTTCTTTGTCTGACATATTATTACTTGATCTTGAGCGAGGAAATCTAGAGGTTGGATTATCTCAGAAAATTATATAAAACACGATAGCAACACTAATATCATTAGGTTTGATAGTCGAATAGGTATAAATAAGCGCAAAAAAAACAATAAAGTGCTAAAGTTATGTTAGTTCGAGACGATATAACGAATGTCACTAATTAATTATGTTATAAATATTATGAAAATATATTCTCACAATGCCAATAAGTTATTATTTACTTCGACATTTTTCGTAACAGCATTTATGACGCTAATTTTCAGTGTTATCACTACTCAAGCCCATGCAGGGATTCGACAATACAGTGCAGATCTCAATAGTTCATCATGGAAATTGGCTAATGACTCCCGTTTACAATGCACATTAGCTCATCAAATTCCTAATTATGGTCAAGCACGATTTTCAGCTAAGGCAAGCCGCAAACTTAATATGGAGTTTGAACTGGACATGATGCTTTTGCCTGATAGTTACTCACTGGCTCAAGTGCGAAGTGAGTCACCTAATTGGCGTCCAGGTCATGGCGGCAGGGTAATAGCTGACATGAAACTTCAAAAACAATTTAATCCAAGTTTACCCAAAAAAGTCGCTTGGACTATGTTGAGTGAGTTAGAGCAGGGTATGAGTCCTACTTTTTATTATAACGATTGGTACAGCGAACAAGATAAAATTTCTGTTGGTTTATCAACTGCCCGTTTTAAAGGGGCTTATCAAAACTTTGTTGCTTGTGTTAGTAATTTATTAAACTACAGTTTTGATGACATTGCTTACACTGTATTAAATTATCAATCTAATAGTGATAAATTTACTAAAGCGTCGCAACGACGAGTTGATATGATTAAAGAGTATTTAAGTTTAGATCCTGAGCTTGAATTAGTTCTTGTTGATGCTTATTCAGACAGCTATGGTGGTCGTTGGGCTAACTTTAAGTTATCAGAACGCCGAGCATTACAAGTTCGAGACTACTTTGTTAAAAATGGTATTGATGCTAGTCGCATAGAAGCAACAGGCTATGGAGAAAAGCGACATATTGCATCGAATGAAACAACACTTGGACGTGGTAAAAACCGTCGTGTTGTGATTCAAATGCAGAAGTTGTAAATAATTCTTTATATTATTGTTAATTTATTGAGTGTTTAATCAATATAAATGGTTGTATAGGCCTGTAGATTCAAAGTAATCTACAGGCCTATTTTTTGTGAATTTTGTTAGGATAATCCAAATGAAAATTTTTACGCGCTTTATACTGTTAGTAGTGTTAACACTATCCCAGTTTGCAATAGCTGAAACGTCGGCCAATAAGCCTATTTTAAATGATGCTTATACCTATTCTAATTATGATCAAGTCATTACAACGCATCTTTATTTAGATTTGGCCGTTGATTTTGAAAAGAAAGCTTTATCAGGTTTCGCTGAACTTACTTTAAAGTGGCTCAATGACAAATCTCAAACTATTATTCTTGATACACGTGATTTAGTTGTTCACAATGTACTGGCTCAAAATAATCAAGGTATTTGGAAAAAAGTGAGTTTTAACCTTGCTAAGCGTGATTCAGTATTAGGGGCTAAATTGGCTATTACGCCTCAGTTTAACGCAAAAAAATTACGGGTTTACTATAACTCAACTGAAAAAGCGTCAGGATTACAATGGTTATCACCAGAGCAAACAGCAGGTAAAGAAAAACCTTTTTTGTTTAGCCAAAACCAAGCCATTCATGCTCGTTCATGGATTCCTATTCAAGATACGCCAAGTGTTCGCGTAACTTACACTGCTCGTATTTCAACAGACAAAGACTTATTAGCTGTTATGAGTGCTAATAATGTACCTGATACTGAGCGAGATGGTGATTATTTCTTTTCTATGCCACAAGCTATTCCTGCTTACTTAATTGCAATAGGTGTGGGTGATTTACATTTTAAAGCCATGAGTCATCAAACTGGAATTTATGCTGAAACTAGTGTTTTAGACGCTGCTGTAGCTGAATTTGATGATACACAAGCAATGATTGATAAAGCTGAAAAAATGTATGGAAAATATCGTTGGGGTCGTTATGACTTATTAATTTTACCTCCTAGTTTTCCATTTGGTGGTATGGAAAACCCACGTTTATCATTTATTACTCCAACAGTTATCGCTGGTGATAAAAGCTTAGTTAATTTAATTGCTCATGAATTAGCTCACTCATGGTCTGGTAATTTAGTAACGAATGAAAGCTGGCGTGACTTATGGTTAAACGAAGGCTTCACTAGCTATGTTGAAAACCGTATTATGGAAGCTGTTTTTGGTAAAAATAGAGCTATTATGGAACAAGCACTTGATGCACAAGGCCTTAACCATGAAATTGCTGAATTAACATCAGGCGATACACAGCTCTACATTGATTTAAAAGGGCGCGATCCTGACGATGCATTTTCTGGAGTGCCTTACACAAAAGGTCAATTATTTTTAATTTACTTAGAGCAAAAGTTTGGTCGTGACCGTTTTGATGCGTTTGTTTTAGAATATTTTGATAGTCATGCGTTTCAAAGTTTAGGAACTGCTAACTTTGTTAAATACCTAAAAGCCAACCTAACCCATAAATACCCAAATATTGTTAGCGATGAAGAAGTGAATGAGTGGATTTACAAGCAAGGATTACCTGCTTATGCTCCAAAACCTACTTCTACAGCGTTTAGTACTATTGATCAACAAATTTCGCAATGGTTAACCAATAAAATAACACTAGCGCAATTACCCACAGTAGATTGGACATTGCATGAATGGTTACATTTTATTAATAATTTGCCTACTGACCTTAAAACTGAACGTATGACGGCACTTGACCAAACGTTTGATTTAACCCATAGCAAAAATGCTGAAATTGCTCATGCATGGTATTTATTATCTGTTCGAGCGGGCTATGATGTTGTATATCCTGCTATGTCAGAATACTTAGTTGCTATTGGTCGTCGTAAGTTAATTGTACCTTTGTATAAAGAGCTTGCTCAAACCGAGCAAGGCAAAGCATGGGCGGTAAATGTATATCAAAAAGCTCGCCCTGGTTATCATGGTTTAGCACAAGGCACTATTGATGGCATTTTGAATAAGTAACTACAAAATAAGTATAGTAAATACAATCAAATAATTTAAAGGCTCGGTTGAGCCTTTTTGCTATTCGTTCCTGATAACTCTTGATATAATGCCGCCAATTTAGTTACTTTCTTTAGAGGCTCAGTGGATGTCGGAAGTTGAAAACCGCCCAACCAATTTTATTCGTCAAATAATCGATGCGGATCTTGCCAGTGGCAAACATAGCTCAATTCAAACACGTTTTCCGCCAGAACCTAATGGTTTCTTGCATATTGGTCATGCTAAAGCTATTTGTTTAAGTTTTGGTATTGCACAAGATTATAATGGTTTATGTAATTTACGCTTTGATGACACCAACCCTGAAAAAGAAGACATTGACTATGTGCATGCCATTCAAAAAGATGTGAAATGGTTAGGCTTCCAATGGGCTGGTAATATTCATTATTCCTCAGATTATTTTGAGCAATTGCATGATTTTGCTGTTGAACTTATTGAAAAAGGTTTAGCTTTTGTCTGCTTTTTAAATGCTGATGACATGCGAGAATATCGCGGCACATTGAATAAGCCAGGTAAGAAGAGCCCTTATCGTGACACTTCAGTTGAAGAAAACTTAGCGTTATTTGCAAAAATGCGTAACGGCGAATTCAAAGAAGGGGAATGTTCATTACGCGCTAAAATAGACATGAGCTCTAGTTTTATGTGTATGCGCGATCCTATTATTTATCGTGTTCGTTTTGCACACCATCATCAAACAGGTGATAAATGGTGCATTTATCCCATGTATGATTTTACCCATTGTTTATCTGATGCAATAGAAGGTGTTACACACTCCTTATGTACATTAGAATTTCAAGATAACAGGCGTTTGTATGATTGGGTCATTGATAATGTTTCAGTGCCAGCTAAGCCACATCAATACGAATTTTCACGTTTAAATCTTGAATACACTTTGATGAGTAAGCGAAAACTTAATACTTTGGTTGAAGAAAAACTTGTGGATGGTTGGGACGACCCACGTATGCCAACCATTGCCGCTTTTAGACGCAGAGGATATACACCGGCTTCGTTAAGAGAATTCGCAAAACGTATTGGTGTTACTAAAATGGAAAACACCGTTGAAATGAGCGTGCTAGAAGCCTGCATTCGTGAAGATTTAAATGACAATGCGCCACGTGCTATGGTAGTGCTTGACCCTATTAAACTAGTGATAGAAAACTATCCTGAGAATGAAACAGAAGCATTGACGGTTAAAAATCATCCCAGTGATGAAAGCCAAGGTACGCGTATTGTACCCTTTAGCCGAGAGCTATTTATTGAAGCTGAAGATTTTAAAGAAGAAGCAAATAAAAAATATAAACGCTTAGTTTTAGATAAAGCTGTACGTTTACGTGGTGCTTATGTTGTTACAGCAACGCGTTGTGATAAAGATGAACAAGGTAATGTTACTACCGTTTATTGCACGTACCTAGAAGACACATTAGGCAAAAATCCAACCGATGGTACTAAACCTAAAGGTGTTATACATTGGGTTGATGCAAATAAATCGCTTGATGCAACGGTACGTTTATATGACCGATTATTTACTGTGCCTAATCCTGCGGCTGAAGATGATTTTCATAAAGTGATGAACCCAGAATCGCTTATCACAATAGAAACAGCTAAAGTTGAGCCATCATTAATTGAAGCTAAACCAGAACAAGCGTTTCAATTTGAACGTCAAGGTTACTTTTGTTTAGATAATGATATTCAAAATGCAGGTGAGTTAATTTTTAATCGTACGGTAGGTTTACGTGATACTTGGGCAAAAATTTCTCAGTAAAATATTTTTATAGCTATTCCTATTATGACTTATTAAAAAGCCCTAAGTGTTATGTTAATTAACTTAGGGCTTTTAAAAATAATTTGTAATATTGATCGTTTAAAGTTTAGGAATACGAATTTTTTTCTCTTTACTTTGACGGTAAATAATTAATGTTTTACCTATTACTTGAATTTTAGTTGCATTTGTTTCGCGGCAAATAGCCTCAACAATTAAGGCTTTAGTTTCTCTGTCATCAGTGGGTATTTTTACTTTGATTAATTCATGATGATTCAGGGCATAATCAATTTCAGCCACAACAGCTTCAGTTAAGCCATTATTTCCCAATAACACAATGGGTTTCAGTGGGTGAGCAACACCTTTTAAGTATTGAATTTGTTTTTTATTAATAGTCATTAAAATTTTCGATAGTGGTTAACTTGAATTACCGTTATTTTACCCTTATTTAACACTTAATATCCATTAATAGTCGAAAAAACTCTTAATATGGTAAAGAATATGGCAAAAAATCCAGCAAAGAAAAAGCACACTAACAGTTCTCAACGATGGCTTGATGAACATTTTGAAGACGAGTATGTAAAAAAAGCACAAAAACTAGGCTTGCGTTCTCGTGCTGTTTTCAAAATTGAAGAGATTAATAATAAAGACAAATTGATAAAATCAGGTATGAAAGTAGTTGATTTAGGGGCTGCACCTGGCGGTTGGTCTGAATATGCAGTAAAAGCCGTTGGAGATAACGGCCAAGTTATTGCCTGTGATATATTGGCTATGGATGCCATTGCAGGGGTTGATTTTTTACAAGGAGACTTTCGTGAAGAAGCTGTGCTTGATGCATTGTTAACGCGAATAGATGCTACTCATGCTTCAAGAAAAATTGATGTGGTAATGTCAGACATGGCGGCAAATATGACGGGCAATGAAAGTGCTGATTCTGCTAGAAGTATGTACTTAGTCGAATTAGCGTTAGATATGTGCCATCAAGTACTTAAACCCAATGGTTCTTTTGTTGTTAAAGTATTTCAAGGTGCCGGTTTTGAAGAATTCATGAAAGCTGTGCGTTCAGTCTTTAAGAGCGTAAAAACGCGAAAACCCGAATCTTCACGCGCCCGTTCGCGCGAAGTTTATTTAGTGGCTACAGGTTTTAAAGGTTAACTAATGTAGATTATCTCTATAGAGATAATTTTTAATTTAGTTACAATAGGTTGAATGTAGCCATATACTACTTTATGCATAGTTTATTGAAGCTAAAGTTGTTACTAGTTGTAAATACCGACTAAAGTAAATTAGCAGCAAAGCTTGAATTGTAGTAAATTAGGCACAACATGATAGTTTGGGTTGGCGTTTATTCCGACCAAAGTATATTAAATTTTCAAACCCAATGAGGTCATTAAGTTGAGCGATATGGCAAAAAATCTTATTTTATGGTTAGTAATAGCTGTTGTTTTAATGTCTGTTTTTCAGAGTTTTTCTCCTAATAAAGCCAATGAATCACAAATGGACTATACCCGTTTCATCACTGATGTTCGTCAAGGACAAATTCGTGATGCTAGTGTAGACCGAAACGGTGTGATTACAGGTGAAAAACGCAGTGGAGAAAGTTATACCACTACAATTCCTGGTGGTTATGATCGTGACTTAATCAATGATCTAGTTAAACAAGGTGTTCGGGCTCAAGGTAAATTACCTGAAGAAACAAGCTTCCTAACAACAATTTTTGTTTCTTGGTTCCCAATGATCCTATTAATTGGTGTTTGGATCTTTTTCATGCGCCAAATGCAAGGCGGTGGCGGAAAAGGCGCTATGTCTTTTGGTAAATCAAAAGCTCGTCAATTAGGTGAAGAACAGATCAAAACTACCTTTGCCGATGTAGCTGGTTGTGATGAAGCGAAAGAAGATGTTGCAGAATTAGTTGATTATTTAAAAGAACCAACACGGTTTCAAAAGTTAGGTGGACGTATACCTTCAGGAATTCTACTGGTTGGCCAACCAGGTACAGGTAAAACGTTATTAGCAAAAGCCATTGCGGGTGAAGCAAAAGTACCTTTCTTTACAATTTCTGGCTCAGATTTTGTTGAGATGTTTGTTGGTGTTGGTGCTTCTCGTGTTCGTGATATGTTTGAACAAGCGAAAAAATCGGCACCATGTATTATCTTTATTGATGAAATTGATGCAGTAGGTCGCCAACGTGGCGCAGGTATGGGAGGCGGACATGATGAACGTGAACAAACCCTAAACCAAATGCTAGTAGAAATGGATGGTTTCGAAGGTAATGAAGGCGTTATTGTTATTGCAGCTACCAACCGTCCAGACGTGTTAGACCCTGCATTATTGCGCCCAGGCCGTTTTGACCGTCAAGTAACGGTAGGTTTACCTGATATTCGCGGTCGTGAACAAATTTTGAAAGTACACATGCGTAAAGTACCTTTAGGTGATGATGTTAAAGCATCGGTTATTGCACGTGGTACACCAGGTTTCTCTGGTGCTGATTTAGCTAACTTGGTAAACGAAGCGGCTTTATGGGCTGCCCGTACATCACGTCGTATTGTCTCTATGCATGAATTTGATAAAGCTAAAGACAAAATTATGATGGGCTCAGAACGCAAGTCGATGGTGATGAGTGAGTCTGAAAAAGAAATGACAGCTTACCATGAAGCAGGGCATGCTATTATTGGTCGTTTAGTACCTGATCATGATCCAGTGTATAAAGTGAGTATTATTCCTCGTGGTCGTGCACTGGGTGTTACTATGTATTTACCTGAGCAAGACAGATTTAGTCATTCTAAACAGCATTTAGAAAGTAATATTTCATCATTATATGGTGGCCGTATTGCTGAAGAAGTTATTTATGGTAGTGATAAAGTGTCAACAGGTGCGTCAAATGATATTGAACGTGCGACTAATATCGCCCGTAAAATGGTAACGCAATGGGGGTTATCTGAAATGGGGCCTATGTTATTTGCTGAAGAAGAAGGCGAAGTGTTTTTAGGCAGAACGTCTGCTAAATCATTACATATGTCTGATGAAACGGCTAAATTGATTGATGAAGAAATTAAATCAGTGATTGATCGTAACTACAAACGTGCAGAAACAATGATCAAAGATAATATGGACATTTTGCATGCAATGAAAGACGCATTAATGAAATATGAAACGATTGATGCATTACAAATTGATGATTTAATGGCAAGAACAGAAGTTAGACAGCCAGCAGATTGGGACGACAGCGACTCAGGCATTAACTCTAGTTCTAACTCAAGCTCAAATACTAAAGGTGGCTCTGAAAAAAAATCAGAAAAACCAGAGGTAAAGGTGACACCAGATCTTACTGAGCCAAGTAGCGATGCACCAGCTAAATAATTAAGCATAAAACTTAATTAAAAGGCCTCGATATTTACTAAAAAGAAAGTAAACATCGAGGCTTTATTTTATAAACAGTCTTTAAATATTTTTATAACTTGTAACCATAAAATCATGCCTGAAACAGCGTTAAAAAATCAACCTAAATCCACCCCATCTAATAAAGGCATATCGAGCCAAATCATTACTAATATAACGCCTTTATCACACCTAAATAGTGTAGAAGTGATGGGAATAGTTAATGTCACACCAGATTCTTTTTCTGATGGAGGTAAATTTGCTCATATTGATAACGCCTTAGTGCAGGTTGAGTTAATGATAAGCAATGGTGTTGATATTATCGATATTGGCGGTGAATCAACGCGTCCTGGTGCATTAGCTGTAAATGACCAAGATGAAATAGCACGAGTTATTCCATTATTAAAAGCCATAAAATCGCGTTTTAACGTTAAAGTGTCTATTGATACCAGTAAAGCTAATGTAATGAGCGAAGCCATTACATATGATGCAGATATCATTAATGATGTACGAGCATTACAAAATAATGGTTGTATTGATGTTATAGCACAAAGTGATGTTTTGGTTTGCTTAATGCATATGCAAGGTATGCCCAGAACAATGCAAGAAAATCCACATTATGAAAATATCATGACTGATATAATACGTTTTTTTGAACAACGTATTCAATGTTGCGAAGAAAAGGGCATTGATAGGCGTCGACTCATTTTAGACCCCGGTTTTGGGTTTGGTAAAACCTTAACCGATAATTATAAAATGCTTGCACAAATGGCAAAATTTAAAAAACTTAATTTACCACTACTTTCAGGTACATCACGTAAATCAATGCTTGGCAATTTATTAAACCGTGACGTTAATCATCGATTAGCGGGTAGTTTAACTTCAGCCATTGTTGCCGTGCAGAAAGGAGCCAGTATAATACGAGTGCATGATGTGGCAGAAACAGTTGATGCACTTAAAATTTTAACCGCAGTAGCTCAACAGGAAACGTAAGCAGTTACTCGCGAGACGTTTAGCTTTAGCCTAAAAGCAAGCTAATACTAAGCTAAAAAATTGAATATAAAGATAAAGGAAAAACAATGTCTAGTCGTAAATATTTTGGTACTGATGGTGTTCGCGGATTAGTAGGTCAATATCCAATTTCCCCTGAATTTGTTATGAAACTAGGTTACGCTGCTGGTAAAGTTTTAGCAGCCCAAGGTACTAAAAAAGTATTAATTGGTAAAGATACACGCATTTCAGGTTACATGCTTGAATCAGCTTTAGAAGCTGGATTTTCTGCCGCAGGCATCGATATTGGTCTTTTAGGGCCTATGCCTACCCCAGGAATTGCTTACTTAACTAAAACATTTCGTGCAGAAGCGGGCGTTGTGATCAGCGCATCTCATAACCCTTATTATGACAATGGCATTAAATTTTTCTCACAAGATGGGCAAAAATTACCTGACGAGGTTGAATTAGCCATTGAAGCAGAATTAGATAAACCAATGGGCTGTGTTGAAAGCGCTTATTTAGGTAAAGCCTACCGAATTGAAGATGCAGCAGGGCGCTATATTGAATTTTGCAAAAGTAATTTTCCAAGCCAAATGTCATTACAAAATTTAACTATCGTTGTTGACTGTGCTCATGGCGCAACTTACCATATTGCCCCTAATGTTTTTCGTGAATTAGGGGCAACCGTAATCGAAGTCGGGGCATCGCCTAATGGTATTAATATTAATGATGGTTGTGGCGCAACCTCAATGAAATTGATCAGTGAGGCCGTTGTTGAACACAAGGCTGATTTAGGTATTGCACTTGACGGTGATGGTGATCGTTTAATGATGGTGGATCATACTGGTTACGTTATTGATGGCGATGAAGTAGTGTATATTATTGCTTGTAATGATTTGAAATCTGGCGTTTTTGAAGGTGGTGTAGTTGGCACATTAATGAGTAACATGGGGCTAGAACTAGCATTAGAGCAACTAGACATACCATTTGCACGCAGTAATGTAGGCGACAGATATGTAATGGAATTGCTCAGAGACAAAGGCTGGCAACTCGGTGCTGAAAATTCAGGCCATATTATTAATTTAAACCACACCTCGACAGGTGATGGTATTATTGCCGCTTTAAACGTGCTAACAGCAATTAAACAGCAAAACAAATCATTATTTGAATTACGTCAAGGCATGACGATGCTGCCACAAATACTCGTTAATGTGCGTTTTACTGGTGACAGTGACCCTATTAATTCTCCTAGCGTAAAAGCATCTGTAGAACGGGTTAATGAAGTATTATCAGGGCGTGGACGGGTATTATTACGTAAATCTGGTACAGAACCGTTAATTAGAGTGATGGTTGAAGGACCAGTGATGGATGAAGTGACTGCATTGGCAAATGAAATTGCCGAAGCCGTTAAATTAGCCAGTTAATTCAATAAGCATATTATATGTTTGAAAAAACAGCAATTACACAAATAATTGAAGTGATAATTGATAGATTTTAACTTATCACTTGTAAGTTAATCTCAGGTTAGTTAATATCTCGCGGCTTCATTTTACAATGCATTGAAAAGTGGATAGAGGATAATTTATGACTAGAGAAGCAATTGTTGCAGCTAACTGGAAAATGAATGGTGATACAGCTTTAGTTAACACCATGATTTCGGGTTTAAATAACGTTGAACTGCAAGACAACGTCAAGGTAGTGATTTGTCCTAGCACCCCCTATTTATCAGCATTAGTAGTAAAAGCAAAAGAAGATAAATTAAATGCAACTATTAGTATAGGCGCGCAAAATGTCAGTGAACATGACAATGGTGCGTTTACTGGTGAAATTTCTACAAAAATGTTGCAGGAATTGTCGGTAGAATTTGTTATTATAGGCCACTCTGAACGTAGATGCTTATATCATGAAACTTCTACCCAAGCTGCTCATAAAGTTAAAGCTGCACTGAATGCAGGTTTAACGCCTATTTTGTGTATTGGCGAAAGTGAAGCAGAGCGAGCAACGGAACAAACAGAAACAGTACTTGCTTTACAATTACAACCCGTAATTGACGAAGTAGGTATAGAAAAATTTATTGATGTTGTTATTGCCTACGAACCCGTTTGGGCTATAGGCACAGGAAAAACAGCATCAAGTGAGATGGCACAAGAAACACATCAATTTATTCGCCAATTTTTAGCGAAAGCTAATGAAAATGTCGCGGCTAAAGTGCCTTTGTTATATGGTGGCAGCGTTAACGCGTCAAACTGTGAAGAATTATTTGCACAACCTGATATAGACGGTGGTCTTATTGGCGGTGCTAGTTTACAAGTTGAACAATTCAAAGTGATTTGTTCAGCAGCTAAAGGAAAGTAAAAATGTTGTATCAAGTTTTAATTATAGCTTACGTACTTATTGCCTTAGCCTTAATCGGTTTAGTGCTAATTCAACAAGGTAAAGGTGCCGATATGGGCGCATCGTTTGGTGCAGGTTCATCAGCAACGGTTTTTGGCTCAGGCGGATCAGGTAACTTTTTAACTAAAATGACTACATGGTTAGCTATAGGTTTTTTTGCTATTAGTCTAGTATTAGGTAACCTAACGGCAAACCGTACTAAATCAGTAGAAGAATGGAATGACCTAAGCGCACCTGTTAGTGAGCAAACTATTGCTACCGATGCCATTCCAAGTGATGCCAGTGCAGAACCACAAATGATTGAAAACTCAGACGTACCTGCAGCTGATGCACCTGTTACTGAAAAAGACGAAAGCGATATTCCTAAATAACGCAAGCAGTACAGTTAGTTAATTGGTAAAAATAGTTAGTACAAATAGCACAAAAGTAACTTAGCTAAGCAACTTCAATAATAGCAAGTTAACTTAAAAAACAGACAGGATAAATTTAGTATTGCGCGGTTGTGGCGGAATTGGTAGACGCGCCAGCTTGAGGGGCTGGTGACTTAGGTCGTGGGGGTTCAAGTCCCCCCAACCGCACCACTAAATTAAACAAAGAAGAACGAAATAGACCAGAACAGCCTTTAATAATAAAGGGTTCTGGTTTTTTTATGTTTACTCTATTCTGAGGGGGGAAAATCTAGTCCATTTAGCACTAGCTAAAGCACTAGTTGTTGATAATAACGTTGTAATACTTCGGCGAAAGCTTGTGCCGTTTTAGATAGTGGATATCTACGACGAGTAATAATGCCAACTCTACGACTGATTACGGGTGATGAGAGTTCTCTAAACTCAAGGTTTAACGTTTGCATTTGTTGTTTATAAAGCGATGGCATAACACTAACGCCTAACCCAGTTGCTACCATTTGAACAACCGTGGCTAATTGATTGGTTTCAAAACTTACATTTAAGAATATATCTTGTTCTGCCAATATATTGTCCATGAGTAACCTAATACTCGAAGGGCGTTTTAAGGTGATGAAAGGGTAATCAATTAAATGTTGCCAACCCACTTGCTCAATTTTCATTAGGGGGTGTTTTTTTGGAAAAACGGCGACAAATCTATCGGAATATAAGGCCTCAAACTTTAAGTCGTCTGACGCTCCTGGATCAAAAGTTATCGCAAATTCTACTTTACCCGTTTGTACCATTTCAATCGCGTCTTCAGCGATAACATCATGAATTTTCACTTTGATGTCTGGATATCGTTTGTTAAATGCTAAAAGGTGTTGTGGCAGGTGTGTGCTTGCAAAGGAGGGCATAGCAGCAAGTGATAAGTTCCCACGTTGTAACGAAAATAACTCATTAAGTTCAACAAATGCATTATCAAAATCAGCGAGTAATCGCTTAGCCACAGGTAAAAATATTTCACCCTCAGGGGTTAGTGACAGTGTTCTTGTTGACCTTGCTAAGAGTTTTCCGCCAACACTTTCTTCTAAGTTTTTAAAGGCAGTGCTTAATGCAGGTTGCGATATATGCAGTAATTCGCTGGCTTCAACAAAACTGTTTACCTCAACCACCGCTAGAAAAGCTCTAATCTGTTTAATGGTTATATTCATATTACATTCACGTTACATCCATATGTTTATTTATAAAAATAAGTTATCAATTATTAATATTAATCAATTTTACAAATCTATTCAATTGTAAGATGCTTAGGCCCTAGTTTTAAAAGCATAAGGGCTCTTCTTACATAATAAGAACAGTAAAATAATATGGCAGGGTTTAATAAAGTAGTACATAGTTATGAAGAAGCTATGGCAGGGTTAACAGATAACATGACTGTGATCGCAGGCGGTTTTGGCTTGTGCGGCATTCCAGAAAATTTAATTGCTGAGATAAAACGTAAAGGCATTAAAGGCTTAACACTTGTATCTAACAACTGTGGGGTTGATGATTTTGGCTTAGGTTTATTATTACCTAATCGCCAAATTAGAAAAATTGTTGCCTCGTATGTGGGTGAAAATGCTGAGTTTGAACGTCAAATGATGTCAGGTGAACTTGAGGTAGAGCTAACACCACAAGGCACGTTGGCTGAAAAAATGCGTGCAGGTGGTGCTGGAATTCCTGCTTTTTACACGGCAACAGGTGTAGGTACGCCAGTTGCTGAAGGTAAAGATGAACGTCAATTTAATGGTCGAGATTATATTTTAGAAGAATCAATCACGGGTGACTTTGCCATTGTAAAAGCGTGGAAAGCTGACAAGTATGGAAATTTAGTTTTTAGAAAAACAGCGCGTAATTTTAATCCTATGGCGGCAACGGCTGGTAAAATAACTGTAGTTGAAGTGGAAGAAATTGTTGAGCCAGGCGAGTTGAACCCTGATGAAATTCATACCTCCGGTATTTACGTAAATCGTTTAATTCAAGGTACGTTTGAGAAGCGAATTGAACAACGAACCACCCGACCTTCAGGAGAATAATCATGGCTTTATCCAGAGAACAAATTGCGCAACGTGTCGCTCAAGAATTACAAGACGGTTATTACGTAAATTTAGGCATAGGTATTCCAACACTGGTTGCTAACTATGTACCTGAAGGTGTGGAAGTTATGCTTCAATCTGAAAATGGCCTTTTAGGCATGGGGCAATTTCCAACAGAAGATGAGATAGATGCGGATTTGATTAATGCAGGTAAACAAACGGTTACCATGGCAAAGGGTGCGTCATTATTCGACTCAGCTGAATCGTTTGCCATGATTCGTGGTGGTCATGTTGATCTAACCGTATTGGGGGCTTTTGAAGTCGATGTTAATGGCAACATTGCCTCATACATGATTCCAGGAAAATTAATTAAAGGAATGGGCGGTGCAATGGACTTAGTTGCAGGGGCAGACAATATTATTGTCACCATGACTCATGCGTCAAAACATGGTGAATCAAAACTGTTAGCTAACTGTACTCTGCCACTAACAGGTAAAGGGTGCATTAAAAAAATACTTACTGATTTGGCATTTCTTGAAATTAAAGAAGGTAAATTTCATTTGTTAGAACGTGCCCCTGGGGTTTCGGTTGATGAAATTGTTAAGTTAACAGCAGGGGATTTGGTTGTTCCTGACAATGTACCTGAAATGCAGTTTTAACCATTATATGTTGAGTTTGTATTTATAATTTTGAAAATAAGAGAATATTATGTCAGATCGTGAAGTAGTTTTTTTAAGTGGTGTTCGTAGTGCTATTGCGGATTTTGGTGGCTCATTAAAAGATATGGCACCAACAGACTTGGCTGGGATTGTGGTTGCTGAAGCGGTTAAGCGCTCAGGTGTAAAGAGTGAAGATGTTGGTCATTGTGTTATTGGTAATGTGACTCACTCTGATCGTCGCGATATGTACATGAGTCGTGTTGCTGCGCTTAAAGGGGGATTATCTGAAGCGACGCCTTCGTTAACGGTTAATCGCCTGTGTGGCTCAGGTTTACAAGCAATTGTGTCAACGGCGCAGTTGTTATTATTGAATGACTGCGATTTAGCTGTTGCTGGTGGCGCAGAATCTATGTCTCGTGTGCCTTATTGGGTTCCAACTGCTCGCTTTGGTAGCAAAATGGGAGATACGCAAATGGTTGACCCTATGGTGGGCGCATTAACGTGTCCTATTGGCGATACACACATGGGAGTTACGGCCGAAAATGTTGCTGAGCAATGGGGCATTACTCGAGCTGAACAAGATGAAGCGGCAGTTGAATCTCACCGTCGTGCACAACGTGCTATTGAAGAAAATCGTTTTGGTGAGCAAATTGTTGATATTGAACTTAAAACGCGTAAAGGCGTAACGGTTTATAATACTGACGAGCATGTACGTTTTGATTGTACGTTAGCCGATATGAAGAAACTGCGTACTGTATTTAAAAAAGATGGTACCGTTACAGCAGGTAATGCTTCAGGAATAAATGATGCTGCAGCCGCCGTGGTGATGGCAGATAGTGAATATGCTAAAAAAAATGGTTTAAAACCTATTGCTAAGTTAGTGGGTTATGCTTTTGCTGGTGTTGCCCCTGAAATCATGGGTGTGGGTCCAGTACCTGCGGTAAATAAGTTATTAGCAAAAACGGGCGTTAACAAAAATGATATTGATGTGTGGGAAATTAACGAAGCCTTTGCTTCACAAGCACTAGCAGTATGTCGTGATCTTGATCTTGATATGAGCAAGGTAAATCCGAATGGCTCAGGTATTTCGCTTGGTCATCCAATTGGTGCTACGGGCGCGTTAATTAGCGTTAAAGCTATTTATGAATTACAACGCATTCAAGGTAAGTATGCGGTTGTAACTATGTGTATTGGCGGCGGACAAGGTATTGCCGCGTTAATAGAACGCTGTTAATAGGTTTAACATTGTGAACCGATAAACAAATTGGTTTAGGTGTGAGCTTTTCTGTTTTACTTTAATATGCATCATATAAAAAGTGTCACAAATGCTTATGCAATTATGGTAGCAGGCCATCTTGCTACCATTTCAATACTACCAAATATATTTTACTCAATTTCATAAAGTACTGACGTTATTATGAAGTTAGGAACGAGTGAACACTTAGATTAATAAATAACGGCATGAACTTGGTATTAAAAGCACTTTAAAGTACTATTGTTAAGTCTTGATTGATGCTTTGTTTGTGTGGTTTAATAAACCCTATAGGGATGTTAATTAGTTTTAATTTCCATAAAGCTACTTTTAAGGGTTTTTATCATGTTTAAAGATTTAACGCCACATGCTATTGCAAGCGAGTTAGGGGAAAGAATTAAAACTGCTCGTCTTAATGCTAATCTTACCCAAAAAGCATTAGCTAAAAAAGCTGGACTATCACTTAAAGCAGTAACGAATAGTGAAAAAGGCAAATCAACACTTGAGTCGATAATTGCTATTTTAATTGCGCTTGAAATAACAGAACAATTCAACACTTTTATACCTAAACAAGAAATCTCTCCTGTTCAATTAATGGAATTACAAGGTAAAGAAAGAAAAAGAGCCTCA
This sequence comes from Colwellia sp. E150_009, assembly GCF_053543955.1. Classification (NCBI taxonomy): domain Bacteria; kingdom Pseudomonadati; phylum Pseudomonadota; class Gammaproteobacteria; order Alteromonadales; family Colwelliaceae; genus Colwellia; species Colwellia sp. E150_009. The sequence goes on along the minus strand of NZ_JBHFOM010000024.1, from coordinate 39,390 downwards.
AGTACGCCTAAAAGCAACGAACAAAGTAAGGATACTCCAACATGGTAACTGAGGTTATAAAGGTTAAATACAAAGAATATGACGTAGGCGCAGTAAGTTATAATACTGATACCAAAATAGGTGCGTTTGAATACTTTCCAAGCTTTATAAGAACAGGCATAGAATTATCACCGATCAAAATGCCTCTGAGTAAAAAAATTTACTCATTTCCACAATTAGACTACCTAACATTTAAAGGGCTACCAGGGCTTATTGCCGACTCACTGCCTGATGATTTTGGTAATGCTGTTATGAATGCTTGGATAGCTAGCCAGGGTAAATCAACAAGCGATATAACGCCTTTGCAGCGATTACAATACACGGGTAAACGAGGTATGGGTGCTTTAACTTTTTCGCCTGCAACAAAAAGAAAAAACCTCAATGCTTCTCAACCAATACATATTGAGTCTCTCATTGCCATTGCTCAGAGTGTTTTAGATAAACGTGAACAATTTACACTTAATTTAAGCAGCAAAGGGCAAGAGGATAAAGAAAGTATGATGTCGCTGTTGTCTGTTGGCATGAGCGCTGGTGGAGCAAGGCCTAAAGCCGTACTTGCGTTTAATGAAAATTTTAGTCAAGTGCGTTCTGGGCAAACGGATGCGCCAAAAGGTTTTACTCATTATTTAATGAAATTTGATGGTGTAAGTGAACACAATAAAAACCAAGAGACTTTTGGTGATCCTATGGGGTATGGGGCAATGGAATATACATATCACTTATTAGCCAAAAAGTGTGGTATTGATATGATGCCATGTTATCTACTTAATGAGGGTAATAGAAGACACTTTATAACGCAAAGGTTTGATCGTAACGGCAATGATAAAATACACATTCAAACACTTAATGGGCTTGAGCATGTAAGTTACAAACAAATAGGTTCGTATTCTTATGCTGAGCTATTTGGTACCGCAAGAAAGCTACATCTTAGCCCTGATGATGCCGTACAATTATTCAAACGTATGGTGTTTAATGTAATCTCTCGAAACCATGACGATCATGCTAAAAACTTCGCTTTTACTTTAGATCAAAAAAATGCATGGCAATTAGCTCCAGCTTATGATTTAGCCTATAGCTACAAACCTGATAGTCATTGGGTTAGTAAACATTGGATGACTTTGAATGGCAAACAAGACAATTTCACCAGAGATGATTTTTACAGTTTTCAAAAATTAAGCCCTATATTTACTAAACGTAAAATAGATGACGTACTAAATCAAACCACTGAGGTTATATCAAATTGGGATAAACTTGCATTAGAGCAAGAAGTACCTAGTTCTTTGATAAAAGAAGTGAGCAAAAACCTCAGGCTTGATTTATGAATGAGCAACAGCTGACATGAATACTAAACTAAAAGCATTAATGCCCGTAGGCGAGGGAATACTGTATTTATTGCGTCACGGTGAAATAAGCACACCAGGTATTTTAGCTGGTAAAACTAATGTTCCTTTGTCTGATGTTGGCGTGAAACAATTATCACAAACGGCTGGGTCACTTCAAGATATTAATCGCTGTATTAGTTCACCTTTAATACGGTGCCATACATGGGCAAAAAAGTATTGTCAGCAACATAACTTACCCCTTGAAGTTGATAATCAATTACAAGAAATGGATTTTGGTGATTGGGACGGTCAACGTTATCAATCATTATGGGATAAAACTGAACAGGCTGGCACAAGTTCTATTGGTGATTTTTGGCAAGATCCATGGCAATGCCAACCTCCTAATGGTGAAACGATGGAGCATTTTGTAAGCCGTGTTGATCATTGGTGGCAACACTACTGTGCAGACAAGCCATTACAAAATACTTTGGTAGTGACTCATGCAGGGGTAATCAAATACCTATTGGCTAAAGTGTTAAATTTACCTATTCCTGGTACAGTACATATGACCTCAATTGATGTGCCATATGCAAGTTTGATAAAAATATCCCTATACCGAGATGAGTTGGGGAAAGTGTGGTCGAAAATAGTGTTATAGCATATATTTTTTTATCACGGTTTCCTTTCACAAAAAAAGAAATAACGCTTGCTATTTTTATTCAGCCGTTGATAATCACGTGCTGTAAAGATAGTCATTAAATTTTAATGTTATTACACTTAAAATTAACTAAAAGTGTAATATTTGGGAATGTGGTGAAAAGCCACAACTGTACCCGCAACTGTAAGTCAGTGTTCAATATTTATCCAAGTTAAACTTGTGTAATTGGCTGACAAGTCAGGATACCCATTAAAAGTTAATCACCTATATTAATTCGAGCGGGTTACTCGAACAGTGTCTCTTCATTCAGTTGTAGCATTTTTATGTTAACAATAACGAATTGATTGTGCGTTGTTTGACCGCTTACCAAAAGCGAGTAAACAATGACCCAGGGTCTTAAAGTCACTCAATCAGCATTTTTAACGGCAGAACATCTACGTTGGTGTACTGACGGTAATGTGATCCTTGATGATATTAGTTTTGTTGTTGAAAAGGGCAGCTTTACTGGTATTCTTGGGCCAAATGGTGCAGGAAAATCAAGTTTACTTCGTTGTTTATATCGCTTTATAAAACCTGAACAAGGTGTTATTAGCCTTGAATGTCAAGATATCTGGCAAATAAATGCTAATGATTTCGCCAAAAATGTTGCTGTTGTTTTACAAGAAACACCGTCACATTTTAATTTAACTGTGCACGATGTGGTTGCCCTAGGGTTAATTCCCCATAAAGGAATATTTTCACGTGCCAATAAAACTGACGATGAAAAAATATCACAGGCCATAGAACAAGTCGGCTTAACGCATAAAGATAAACAAAGTTTTGAACATTTGTCAGGTGGCGAAAAACAGCGAGCATTAATTGCACGTGCTATGGTGCAATCACCCAGTTTGTTGCTTATGGATGAACCCACTAGCCATTTAGATGTTCGTTATCAAATTCAAATAATGGAACTGGCAAAATCTCTAGGTATAACCGTTATCACTTCTTTTCATGATCTGAATCTTGCCAGTGCGATGTGTGATAATATTTTGGTATTAAATCAAGGCAAGCTTGTCTGTCAAGGCACTCCTCAAGAAGTGCTTACCCGTGAAATGTTGTCGGATGTGTTTGGCGTGTGCGCGCATGTTAGCGAACACCATCAACATAAAGTGCCGCATATTTCTTATTACTATGGCTATGTTCAAAATGATACTGAACATGAGGATAATCATGTTTAGCGCAGTTGTTGAAAAGAAAAAGGTATCTAGATTGACTGAAAGCCATATAAGCCAGCCAGCTATCATAGTGCTAGTGTTATTTGTGTGTATCTTTAGTCTTTTTTGTGCACTGTCTTTTGGTGCGGCAGATATTACTTTTACCGATGTGTGGCATAGTGTTTGGCAAAATAATGAAGATAAAAATGTTGGTTTTATACAGCGTATTATCTGGGGGTTACGCATGCCCCGAGCTATTTTGGCATTTTTAGCTGGTTGTGGTTTGGCTATCTCAGGACTTATCTTACAAATTGTAACACGTAACCCATTGGCAGACCCTTATTTATTTGGAATATCATCGGGTGCCTCGCTTGGCGTCGTTATTCTTATTGCTTTTATGGGGGGGGTTTTTACTGCGATGACACCTATTGCTGCTTTTGCTGGCAGCTTGGTGGCTATGGTTATGTTGATGTTAATAGCAGGCCGCCGACAAAGCCAGCAGGTTGAGTCCATGTTATTAGCTGGTGTCGCCTTGTCTTTTTTGTTTAGTTCTTTTACCAGCCTGCTGCTTTACCACACAGATCCCCAAGCTGTCTCTGCTGTACTTTTTTGGACAATGGGGAGCTTTTCACGTGCTCAATGGGGTAATTTGTTTTTTCCTGCCGTTGTTATTATTGCCTGCATTATTTTCATGTTGGCCTATAGACGTCAATTAAATGCAATGTTATTAGGTGACGAAAGTGCCACAACCTTGGGCATTAATGTGAATCGTTTTCGTATTATTATGTTACTTCTTAGTTCCTTAATTACCGCTACGCTTGTGTCTATGTGTGGTGGAATTGGTTTTGTTGGTTTAATGATCCCACACATTGTTCGCTTTTTTATCTCCCAAGGCACCGTTTTCGGTATTGTATTAACGGCACTTGTGGGGGGAATATTTATGATTTGGGTAGATATATTATCAAGAACACTTTTGGTGAACCAAGAGTTACCTGTCGGAGTGATTACTGCTGCGACAGGTAGCTTGTTTTTCCTAACCTTACTTTATTTTAGAAAGAATAGGCCTAGCTAAACTCTTTTACTAACAATTAGATAAATACTTTCAAATGAGACAAGCATGAAATACGCAATTACAATGGTTAACACGCACTTTGATGAAAAAATTCAAGCGAAAATTGACGGTAAAACAAAGCCTCTTGGTGCGTTAGGGCAAATAGAAGTTATTGCTAAAAAAATAGCCGCAATACAAGGAATGGTTACTAATCAAATTGATTCTTTAGCGATTAATCAGCCAACCTTAATTGTTTTCGCAGGTGATCATGGTGTAGCGTCAGAAGGCGTGTCGATAGCCCCCAGTGAAGTGACTGGGCAAATGGTGGCAAATTTTGCAACGGGTGGCGCAGCTATTAATGTGTTTTGTCGTCAATTAGGGTGGCAACTTAGTGTTGTTGACGCGGGTATTTTACATGAGCCACCAGCGCAATTAAAGGTGATAAATCAGCGTTTAGGATCTATTACTGAACCATTACACCAAGCACCAGCTATGACTTTAGCGACGGTAGAACACGGCTTTGTAATGGCGAGAGACTTGGTTAAAAACGTAAAACAAAAGGGCAGTAATTTAGTTGCTTTTGGTGAAATGGGCATTGGTAATACTACATCAGCGTCGGCAATCATGGCAGCTATTATGAAACTATCGCCAGCAGAAACTGTTGGTAAAGGTACAGGGGTATCAGATGACATTATGGCTAAAAAACAACAAGTGGTTACACAAGCATTAAAGTTACACCGTAATAGTTTAAATGATCCTTGGCAGCTATTAGCTTGTTTAGGTGGTTTTGAAATTGTTCAAATAACGGGTGCTATGTTAGCAGCAGCTGAACAGAGTATGCATATTTTAATCGATGGTTTTATTTGTACTGCTGCAGCGATGGTTGCGGTGTTAATAAATCCTGCCGTAAAAGATTATATGATATTCGCACATTGTTCGGGAGAACAAGGGCATCATAAAATGCTCAAATGGCTAGGGGTTGAACCGTTATTAAATCTTGGCTTACGCTTAGGCGAGGGCACTGGAGCGGCATTGGCATTACCACTAATTCAAGCGTCAGTCGCTTTTTATAACGACATGGCCAGTTTTGAACAAGCAGAGGTGACTAACGTTGTTTAGCTCGGACACCCATTTACGCACTTGAAGAGTCATATAAAGATGCATAGCTTTCATCAACAAATAAAACCGCAACTTATGCTACTTTTGTTAGCCATTAGTTTTTTCACTCGTATACCTGTGCGTTTACCTGCTGATATTACTGCTGAGCAACTAAATAAAGCCAGTAGATACTTTGCCGTGGTTGGTTTTTTGGTTGGCCTTATTTGTTCATTGATTTATGCAGTTTCAGTTGAACATGTACCGAAAAGCATTGCTGTTTTAATTGCGATGGCTGCAAGCTTAATTATCACGGGAAGTTTTCATGAAGATGGCTGGGCTGACGTGTGGGATGGCTTTGGTGGCGGCTGGAGTATAGAACAAAAACTAAATATCATGAAAGATAGTCGTTTAGGAACATACGGTGCGGCAGCTTTATTTCTTATTTTATTACTAAAATATCAAAGCCTCATTGCACTTCCCTCACCCGTTATCGCACTTATTATTGCTAATACTTTAAGCCGTGTTGTTGCCACTAGCTTAATTTTTGACATGTCTTATGTAGCCTTTGATGCCACATCGAAAGTAAAGCCCTTAGCACAATATTTATCAACCAATAGTTTACTTATTTTATTATTAACAGGGCTGTTGGTCAGTATCTGTTTTCTGCCTGTAGGTGAATGTATTTTATTGTTTGTTATTTTATTTATTTTTAGAGCCTTATTAGCTTTTTGGTTTACCCGTCAATTAGGTGGTTATACTGGTGATTGTTTAGGTGCAGCTCAACAAAGTAGTGAAATTGTTGTTTATTTAAGTTTATTAATATTTGGGTATGGTGAGTCTGTATTAGGCGTTAGCTCAGGAGTTGTTAATTAATGTCTATTCATTTGATTTTAGGTGGTGCTCGCTCTGGAAAAAGCTCGTTTGCTGAAAAACTTGCTAAGCAGAATGAAACAAATTTTAATGCTCAGGTTTTTTACCTTGCAACCGCGCAATCATTAGATAAAGAGATGTCAGTGCGAATTGAACAACATCAACTGCAACGTCCTGAACATTGGGGGTTAGTTGAATCACCAATTCATTTGGGTGCTGCTATTGAGCATTTAATATTCACACATCAAAGTGAACATGAATCGTCTATGACTATTTTGGTTGATTGTTTAACTTTATGGTTAAGTAATTGTTTATGCTCGGCTAAAAAAAACTGTTGGCAGCAAGAAAAACAATTGTTTCTTAATGTGCTTTCCACTTTAAGTACGTCAAATAAGGTCAATTTGTTACTGGTAAGTAATGAAGTTGGGCACGGTATTGTGCCAATGGGAGAACTGTCTCGTAATTTTGTTGACCAAGCAGGTTGGTTACATCAAGACATTGCAGCGATAGCAACAGATGTTGATTTTATTATGGCGGGTATTGCCTTGTCGCTTAAATCAAAGTCACTTAAATTAATGCAATAAAAGTCAAAGGGGCGTAAATGAAAACGTTAATGATACAGGGCACCACCTCTGACGCAGGTAAAAGTACCGTAGTCGCAGGGCTTTGTCGCGTACTTGCCAATAAAGGGATAAAAGTTGCGCCTTTTAAACCACAAAATATGGCATTAAACAGCGCGGTGACCGAAGACGGCGGAGAAATAGGTCGAGCACAAGCACTGCAAGCAATTGCTGCCAATGTAACACCGCGTGTTGATTTTAATCCTATTTTATTAAAACCCAATAGCGATACGGGTGCACAAGTTATTGTACAGGGTAAGGCGCTTTCAAATATGGAGGCAAGCAGTTATCACAATTATAAGAAAGTAGCGATGAATGCTGTGCTTGACTCGCATTATCGGCTTGCGAATGATTTTGATGTATTAATAGTAGAGGGCGCAGGCAGTCCTGCTGAAATAAACTTACGAGCTCACGATTTAGCAAATATGGGCTATGCTGAGAAAGTTGATTGCCCCGTGATTATTGTTGCTGACATTGATCGAGGTGGCGTGTTTGCTCATTTAGTTGGCACCCTAGCATTATTGTCTGAGTCTGAACAAGCGCGTGTTAAAGGTTTTATTATTAATCGTTTTCGCGGTGATATTGCACTGCTTGAGTCAGGGTTAACTTGGCTAGAAAAACGCACCAATAAACCAGTATTAGGTGTATTACCTTATTTGCATGATTTAGCACTTGATGCTGAAGATGCTGTTGCACTTGATAATAAGGTTATTGCAAGCAAGATTTCAATTGTTGTGCCTTTGTTGCCTCATATGAGTAATCATACCGATTTTGATCCATTAAGGCTTAACCCTGAAATAGATTTACATTATGTGAAAATTGGTGAGCGTATTGAGCATTGTGATTTAGTTATTTTACCCGGTAGTAAAAATGTTATTGCTGATTTGGCGTTTATAAAAGCGCAAGGATGGCAAGATGACATTGATCATCATTTACGTTATGGCGGTAAAGTATTTGGTATTTGTGGTGGTTTACAAATGTTAGGTCAAACCATTGCCGATCCTTATGGTATTGAATCAAGTTTCAATAATAGCAAAGTAAATGAATATGCTGATAAAAACGGTAACAGAACTGTTGAAGGTTTGGCTTTAGCCGACTTTACAACAATATTAACGACAGAAAAAACCCTTACACAGGTGTCAGGAAAGTTAACGTTAGCAGAGCAGAGTTATGACGTTTTTGGCTATGAAATTCATTGTGGTCAATCAAGCGGCAGCGCATTTAACAAACCACTAATTACTGGATTATCAACTGAAAACTCCATGGTTGATGGCTTTATTTCAGATGATAATCAAATTGCAGCAACCTATTTACATGGTGTGTTTGATCACGGAACAGTGACACATGCTGTATTACAATGGGTTAAAAAAGATCATGGTGTGCAAACAGTGATAGATATTAATGAACACCGGGAAATTCAGTTAAATCGTTTAGCCGATATTTGTAATGAACACTTACGCATGGATATGATTGAACAAATTTTACAGGCAGGTGTTAGCACTTGTGCTAACAATGGTGTTGGAACAAACGCTCAAGAGGTAAAGGCATGAAAGTGATTATTAGGCCCGTCTATGTGTTGTTAAGTTTGTTCTTGGCTTCTTATTCAAGTATTGCCACCGAGCAACGTATTGTTGCACTTGCGCCGCATATTGTCGAAATGTTATTCGACATAGGCGCTGGCGAAAATATTGTGGGTACGGTGGAATACGCTGATTATCCTGAAGCTGCATTAACCATTCCTCGTGTTGGAGGATATCATGGCATACAAATAGAAAAGGTACTTGCATTAAAACCTGATTTAGTGATGGTTTGGCAATCAGGTAACAAGGTGTCAGATATTGAACAAATGGAAAAAATGGGGCTGAATATTGTTTATAGCCTTCCACATAACATTGAAGATGTGGCAAGCGAACTTCGACACTTGGGTAAAGCTATAGGCCATGAAGCGCAAGCTGAAGTGGTAGCTAATAACTATACCAAAAAGCTTGAAAAGTTACGCCAAGATCATGCCAATATCAAACCAATGAAAGTTTTTTATCAGCTTTGGCCTGAGCCAATGCGTACCATTAACAAAGAGACGATAATCAATCAAATGATTGAAGTTTGTCAGGGGCAAAATGTTTTTGCTGATAATCCGACCGCTTATCCTCAAATAGGCATTGAAAATGTGATTGTGGCACAACCTGAAATTATTATTTATCCAGACGAAAAATCTGCGATAGAACAACCGATTATTGACTGGCTAAAATGGCCCGAAATACCTGCAGTTAAACATAACCGTTTTATTCATATTAACGCCGATTTATTACATAGATTCAGTACTCGAATGTTAGAAGGTATTGAAGATATGTGTGAAAAAATTGATGAGTTTCGTTAAGTGCTTGGTAAATATAACATTAAGAGCACAAAGCTTAATTAAATCAAAAAACGAACAAGTGAAAGTATTTTCACTTAACTATGGTAAGCAACGAGGGAAATCTATGAAACTTAGATACTGCCCCCGCAACGGTAATAACTTGATGTTCATTAACAAGTTTAAGTCCGACACCTTGTACTTACCTAATAGTCATTTGGCGTAATTAACATAGCTAAATGATCAACATGATGCGGAGGGCATCATAGAGCGAGGTAACATGAAAACTAAACTATTTAATAAAACACTAACTCAACTTGCTGTTTCTTCAGCAATACTTTCTACTACATTGATGTCTTCTGTTTCAATTGCAGCTGATAATGCAAACGAAGATCTAGCAGACACAAGTGTAGAACAAATTGTGGTAACAGCAAACCGTTCTCAACAAGAACAATTTTTATCACTTTCATCAACACAAGTGATTAGTAAAGCTGAAATTGAAATGATTCAGCCACAAAATATTACCGAATTACTCAATACAGTTGCAGGGGTCACGGTTGCCAATTTAGGTAGCGCAGGACAAGCAGCTTCTGTGTATATGCGTGGTACTAACAGTAATCATACGCTTGTGTTGGTTGATGGTGTCCGTGTTGGTTCAGCAACATTAGGCACAACCAGTTTTTCTTCAATGTCGGTGGGATTAATTGATCGCATTGAAGTAGTAAAAGGTCCTCGTGGTGCACTTTGGGGATCAGATGCTATTGGCGGTGTTATTCAAATTTTCACTAAAAAACTCCAATCTGGTGATGGTCATGTAACCGCGGGTGTAGGTAGTAACGGCTTTTGGAAAACCGAAGCAGCCATTGGTTTAGGTAATGAGAAACATTCGCTAACGATTGCTGGCGCTTTGGAAGAAAGTGATGGTTTCAATGCGACCGATTATGATGGTCAAGCTGATGATGATGGTTACGACCGTCAATCGTTTAGTATTAATGGTCAAAGTCAGTTAACTAATGAGTATTCCCTTAATTTAGTCTCACGTTATGAAACGGGTGGATCTCAATATGACACGCAGTATGGCGGCGCAGATGAGAATGAATATAAAAATTATTCTGTAAAATTGGGTGGTGCTTACCATTCTGAAAAACTATTAGTTGAAACCTCTTTTGCTAAATCGCAAGATCAAGCGGGCACATTTGAAGGTGATGTTAAGCCAAAAGTTGTTAGTGATATTACCACTAAGCGTGATCAGTTTGGCTTATTAGCTGAATATGAGTTAAGTAAAAATACAAGTTTTGTTGGTGGATTTGATTGGTACGAAGAAGAAGTAAAAAATACAGGGTCTGAGTATGTAAAAGATAGTCGAGATGCTAGTGCTGTTTTTGTGCAAGCACGTCATCAATTGAATTCATTTCTATTTGAAGGCGCACTTCGTCATGATGATATTCGAAGGCTAGATAAAGAAAATACTTATAACCTTTCTGTTGGTTATCAGTTTAATGACAATTGGTTATTAAGTGTAAGTCAAGGAACTGGTTTTAAAGCACCTACATTTAATGACTTATATTGGCCAGGATCAGGTAATCCAACACTTCAACCTGAAAAAGTTGACAGCAAAGAAATTTTACTTCGTAATCAGTTTGACAATGGTAGTGTTGAAATCAGTGTTTATGATGCTGATATCGACAATCTAATTAATTGGGCGCCAGATGCCGAGGGCAACTGGTCGCCAGCTAATATCGATAAGGCGTCTGCTAAGGGGCTTGATTTAACCGTTTCACTACAATTGGGTGATTTTTCTCACTTACTTGCAGCGGGTTATGTTGAAACAGAAGATGAAGCAACAGGGAATGAGTTGTTACGTCGACCTAAAATTAAAGCAACTTATACTTTGGGTTACCAAGTAGAAGCAATAGCTGCAAACCTTATTTTAGATTACCGTGGTGATAGTAAAGATAATAAATATACTCTTATAACGGTTGATTCAGTATTGTTAACTAATCTTTCGCTAAGCTACCAGTTATCAGACAAATTTTCATTACTAGCTAAAGTAAATAATCTTTTTGATAAAGATTATACTGTTGCAGAGCATTACTTTACTGATGGTATTAATTATCAGTTAGCTGCAACCTATACTTTTTAAGTTAATTAAATTTAACTGGTTATGCTTTTTGCTCATGAAATCTTTGATGTAGTTGTAGGGAAGGGGAATTTTATTGCCCTGTGTCAGAGTAAATTTCAACCTACATTTTAAAATTTAACAGTGGAGCGAGTATAAATGATATAAAACACCATAATAAAATATGTATTCTTGATTATGGTGTTTTTTTATCAATAAATGTATTCATACTATTACCAGAATCGAAACAAGCTAAGGAAAAAAGGGTTCAACTATGTTTAAACTTTCTAAATTTGGAGAAAAATTTTCCCAAGAATCAGGCATTGTTAGTTTAATGGAAGATTTAGGCACAGCGCTTAATGAAAATCCTGATTTAATTTTTATGGGCGGAGGAAATCCTGCCCGTATCCCTGAAATAGAAGATTATTTTCACCAAAGACTCAAACAAGTTGCAGAAAGTGAAGACGCTAGGTTTAATCTGTTAAGTGTTTATCAATCACCCCAAGGCGAATTACAATTACGTAAAGAGATGGCAAGTTATCTGAGCCGCCGATTTCACTGGAAAATAACTGAAAAAAATATCGCTTTCGCAAATGGTAGTCAATCGGCCTTTTTTACGATTTATAATTTATTGGCAGGTGAAATGCCAAATGGAGAGAAAAAGAAAATACATTTTCCTCTTGCGCCAGAGTATGTAGGTTATGCTAATGCGGGCTTAAGTGACTTATTTTTTTCATCAACCAAACCTGATATTGAACTTATTGGTGACGATATGTTTAAGTATCATGTTAACTTTGAACGACTAAAAGTTAACGATAATATTGCGGCATTATCCGTATCAAGGCCAACAAACCCAACGGGTAATGTATTGACCGATGAGGAAATTAACCAGCTTGATGCGTTGGCAAAGCAGCATAATATTCCATTAATTATCGATGGTGCTTACGGTTTACCTTTCCCTAACATTACGTTTGTCGAAGCAAAACCACACTGGAATGATAATACTATTTTAGTGCTGAGTCTTTCTAAATTAGGGCTACCTGCCGTAAGAACAGGCATTGTTATCGCCAATGAAGAATTTATTGAGCAATTTACTCGGGTTAATACTATTTGTAATTTAGCCACTAGCAGTACTGGGCCTACGTTAATATCGGGAATATTTAATAATGATGAAATAACAACTTTAACCCAAACGGTGCGTCATTATTATCAAACAAAAGTTGAGTTTGTTACTCAAGCGTTTAAAAAGGCACTTACAGGAATACCTTATAGAATTCATGTGCCAGAGGGAGCTATTTTTATCTGGCTATGGTTACAAGACTTACCTATTACTTCAAATGAACTGTATCAAAAATTGAAATCTAAAGGGGTTTTAGTGATACCAGGAGAGGAATTTTTTATTGGTTTAGATGAGTGGCAACACAAAAAAGAATGTATAAGAATATCTTACGCCCAAAGCCCAGAGAAAATTACCGCGGGCATCAACATTATTCAGCAAGAATTAAAGGCGCTATATCAGGTTGAATAATATTTTCAAAATTTAAACATTATTCACTAAGAGTAACGTAGTTATTTAACAGATGTAGTGGTCTTGTATCAACTTACATATGAATGGATGTCTTAAAGTTGTTTGACAATAATTGCATATGCTCATTCCAATTTCTACGCATGAATTGAGCAACTTTTAACATTGAATAAGGAGGAGAGCCTAATTCTTTAGGGTTTAATTCTTCTCCATAAGTAGTCAAATTTAAATCCCATAAAATACGATCCATTACTGCTTCAACAGGAGGATCTCCTGGGCCAACACCATGTAAATTCATATTATTAGAAAATAAGAATGTATTTGCCAATATTGTATTTAAAGCATTAGCCCAGCCTTGGAAGTCATTAGTCGATAGATGCGTACGAAAAATATTACGCAATTCATCATGCCATTGCGATTGAAATTGTGTCAGTTGTTTTGGGCTTTTACCCATTCTATTCATGCTGAGCCCCGCAGAATGACCATTTAACCCTAATTCAGATGCTAGGATATATCCGTTTGATTGTCCTCCCATTTTTGCATTATGGGCAGCTTGTTTTATTTTTGATAGGTAATTTTGTCCATTTTCATGGTATTTAGCTGGGTTTAATATTAACAGCCATGTTGGGCATCTCATCATATTGAACAAAAATAGCCAGCGTTTATTTTGAGAAGCAATAACTTTACCGATAAGATCGGTAGGAATCCATTCATGTAAACCGCTACTAACATCAAATTGGCTCATATCTAGGTAGGCTAAATCTTCCTTTTTAGTATTTGCGGCTCGTGTTTTATTCTTGTTTTTTTGGGCTTGACTTGCCAGCGCTGGATTTTGTGGGTTATTAAAAAATTGATTGTTAATATTTCGTAATGTACTACTGAAATGGTATGACATACTCCTAGAGGGTTCGTTTTCATCTAAATCCATAGCATCAAAATGTTGATTTCGGTGATCTAGGTATGCCTGGTCACGAACACTATCGCGAGGCGTAAATAAAAAAGGATCTCCCATTAATAACTCCTTTCTTTATTAGGTGCTGTTGAATTTTTCTGATTGTTTTTGTAGCAGTTCATTAGCCTTTTATACAATGTAGTAGAAATGCCTAATAAACGCTGTTCTGCGGATTCATTAAAATGCCTTTTGCTCATTGTTGCAAGGAGTTTACATAGAATGACTATAGTTACGTTCCTTGCATTGCGGTCAAAAAGGCATTTAATTCGAACAAATTTAAACATGAAAGATCAACAGACCCTAATAGTTAATAAAATATAATTACTCAGTGATGCTTCTGTAAAAAGAATAGATGCTAAAATTGATTTATACAAGATTGTTTGGTGGATTATCATGAAAAACCAAATTGGTTTTTAAGAGAGAGCTATATGTATTAAACCAGTCTTTAGTCGTGCAAGTTGTTCCTTCTTGGCTAAACCAAACCTTAATGCTTGTTTGTCATCGGTTAAGCGTACATATATTGCCTGTTGGCATAGTGAAACGTAGAAATTTTCAGCGTGGCTTTTTGCTTCAGTATTTTTGAGAAAATAAACGGTTTGAAATAAATTCGTTCCTGTTATTTTATCAATGTATTCACTGGGTATACTTTCAATGAGTATTGTACGTAATTGAGCACTTAAAAGTTGTAGCTTGTGTTTTTGTTGCTCATGCCATTGATAATCAGCCAATGCTGTTTTTGCAATAAACTGTGCAGGACCATTTACCTGCCATGGCCCTAGGTGCTCATGAAAGTTGTCTATCCAAGTTTCGCAAGCAATTAAAAAACCAATGCGAATACCAGCTAAGCCGAAAAACTTACCAAAAGAGCGTAAAATTAGGGTGTTTACATTAGTCTTTATATTGGTGTTTATCAAATTGCCGTTAATTGTATGTGTCATGGATTGTGAAGGGCTTACTACATCAATAAAGGCTTCATCAATGACGAAGAGGCCGTTACTGTTTGCTAGTTTTTCTTGATATTTAATTAAGGTAGGTTTTGGGTATAACTGACCTGTTGGATTATTAGGGTTAATAACGACTAAAACAGCATTGTTTTCAATTTTACTAAGGTCGGGCAATTCATCTTGATACCAACAAACTCTAAACCCTGAGTTTTGCCACGCAAGCGCATGCTCTTTATAACCTTGTTCTGGTAAATAAACGATGGTTGAATGCGGATTTTTTTCATGCCAAAGCGTGGGTAATAATTTTATGATGGCTTGGCTACCATTGGTAACGAGTAGGTTGTCGGCATTATAGTAGCGCTTTGCAGCCGTTTGTAAATCATTACTTGCCTGTGGCAATACTTGGTAGAGTTTTTCAGGAATAGATGGAACAGGGTAGCTAAATGGGGCTATACCAGTAGATAAATCTAACCAGTTTTCTGCAGGAATGTTGTATTGTTTTGCTACTTGTTGTAATTGTCCGCCATGGATCAAAGCCAAAATTGATTCACCTGAATGTTAGTTTTATAAATAGTGTTAATTATACAAGAAATATACAAGATTTATACGATAATGTAGTGGGTTAGTTGATAGATAAAAATGAATAAAACTAATAACATAGCTGCTCGTTTTACTACTGTTATACTGCGAGGAATATCAGTTACTTTCACTATGGTATTTTCATTTAAATTTAAGCCTAAGGTTGGGGATGTTATCTTTTTATTGTTGTAGATAGCATTACCGCCTAGAGAAATCTGCATTACAGTAGCACCAGCGGCCATAACCCAACCGCCATTGTGACTTTTATATTCATTACCTTGTTGATAAGCATTTTTTAATGCCTGACAAAATGGTTGTTGTACGGCATATAAAACAGTGCAAATTTTCCCTGTGACAAAGCCTAACGCATCGTCGGCTCGTGCAGCAAAAAAACCAAAAGAATTAAAGCGGTCTGTTTTATAACCCCACATAGCATCAAGTGTATTGGCGAGTCGATGTAATATGACTAAAGGAATTCCACCAATCAAGTAATAAACCAAAGAAGCGATAACAGCATCATGACCATTTTCAAGCATAGACTCTACAGTAGCCCGTGACATTTCTTCAGGTGATAATTGCTGAGTTTCTCTACTTACAAGGTAACCAGTGAAGTGGCGCGCAGTTAGTAGATTTCCTTGGTTTAGTGGTGTAAAAACTTGCATTGCATGTAGATGTAAACTATTTAAGCCAATAGCTAAATATAAAAAGAACACTTCAATTATAAATTTTACACTTGCTGGTAATATAGCGAGTAGAAGGTACAACAGATAACAAAAAGGTAATATAAGTAAACACCATGCAGAAAAACCGAGTAGGGCGCTTGCTCTTGTAAAGTAATGCGTGTGATGACTAGGTTTATTTAACCATTGTTCTGTTTTATTCGCTATCAGTCCAAAACCGATCAATGGATGATACTTTTTTGGTTCGCCTATTAAGTAATCAAGTAATAAGGCAAATGCTAAAACCAGTGTTAATTTAAATGGTATGACTAACAGCATCATACTGTTTACAAAACTACTGTCAGTCGTCAAATTTTAATTCTCTTTTATCATAAAATAAGGAGGGGTCTGTTGATAATCTAAAGCAACAATACAACCATTTGCAAATAGATTAAATGCATTGGTATTTTGTGTTTGGCCAAGCAAAAAAAATAAACAACGCATTGCCTCACCATGAAATATTATTAAGGAGTTTTGTCCTAAATGTGCATTGGCTAGTTGTTGCAGGGCACTAAAAATACGCTTTCCACAATCAAGGGCTGATTCTGCATTATTAATTTTGAGTGAGGTTACTTGGTTTAGCAACTCATGATATTCAGGTAATGTTTGAAGATAGCTAACATCTTTTCCTTGCCAATCACCTAAATTTCTCTCCAGTAAACTGTTATACGTTTTATGGGGAACATTGAAGGCTTGTTGACAAATAAAAGCCGTTTCTACGGCGCGTTCTAGCGGAGAAGATATAATGGTGCTGATAGATATAGCTGACAATTTCTCAGCAATATGTGCTGATTGCAATTTACCTAAAGGTGTCAATTGGCTGTTAAGGTGCCCTTGTAGTCGACGTTTTTTGTTCCATAGGGTTTCGCCGTGTCGAGCGAGATATAGTCTGGTTTTCATTATTTTTTGTATAAAATTTAATGGTGGGCAGGATACCTAAATCCATACTTTTAATGGTGGGCAGGATACCTAAATCCATACTATAGTGCAATCGTGATTAAGTGGAGAATGGGTAAACAAATTAATAGCTGTAATTTTAGGGTGATTACCCTCCCAATTAAACTCAGTAATTGCCATATTTTCAATTAAAAACGAAAAACTAGTTTACTTATGCTTATTTAACTTATATAGTTGCGCGGTTATTTACTCTCCTCTCGTTTATTTAACTGGTTATCTGTTTATATCTATTAAGTGGTAAACCATGTTTTGTCTTTCCCTTTCACAGTTAGCCAACACTCAAATTATTAAGCTTAAATTATTGTCTGAGTTATCAAAAATATAGTCTCAAATTGAGTTGATATTTAAAAATATCTAAAAGTTTTCATACAATAATATAGCTTTTATTATTCATGCGTTTTAACGCAAATTAAAAGAGTTCTATTATGTCTTATACATACAAAGGTATGGTTTATTCAATTAAATCACCAGTAACCTCAATTTCAGTTAACAAACATAATGTTGTTGTTACTGATCAAGATGGTGCAAAATTAATCAAATTTACTAATGTAAATGATTCAAAAAGTTTTTTAGCGTGGGTTTATAAAGCCTAAGAAAATAAAAAAGTAACTTGCAATTATTTGCAGTTATACCATATATGGACCCTCTCCGATTGCAAGACAATTTAAATCGTTGAAATAGAGTGCATTGCAGCCATATATTCGGCTTTTAGCTGAGGTATCAACTTGATGCCTCTAGCCCTGATAGATTTCCGCCCCTATTACCTTATCAATTTCGCGGCTTATAATAGCCCTTGGTATTAAAAGGTTTCCTATAGGGCAGTGCTGAACTGTATCCCATCAATCTCTATTATCTAGCAATGTTACAAGGTTGTTTTCTTCTTTTTTTTCTAAAAACTATTTTTTCTGTTAATTGATTGCACTTTTATATTTGTAATCTTCTTGGTGGTGCAGCATCGCCCAAGCCATTCGCGCCATTTTATTCGTTAAAGCAACCGTGGCATTATTATAATTACTGCGCTCTTTCAATTGCTTTGCCCAAATACTCACTTGGTCGGTTTTATTTTTACAGTGCCTGAACGCTGCTCTGGTGCCGTTAATCAGCTGCGTTCTTAAATAAGCATTTCCGCGTTTAGAAATTCCCAACAAGGTTGGCTTTCCTCCCGTTGAATGCTGTCCTAGCACTAACCCCAACCAAGCAGAAACATGAAGGCCGCTGTTAAAGGCTTTTCCATCTACTAAAATAAAATGAATTAGCGGTAAGCGACTAACCAACCACTTTATTAATGTTCCAAGGCAGTATTGCTTCCAAATCTTCCAGTGTCTTTGCTTGTGGCTGTAACGTCATAAAATACTCCGACGGCTCAATGTCGTTTGCTTTTACTGTTTCCACTAAGCTAAACGGTAATTTATGGACAAACTAATACATAGCGGAAAACAGCGTTACTGCTACAGCTTAAGTGTCATTGTGCGAAACACATCCTAATTTTTTAAGCCTGTTTTTCACATTGAAATTTGTTGTTTTTTATCCAGTGTAATATATATTTACCTTCCATGGGCTTGGCAAAGTAAAATCCTTGAACATATTCACCGCCAAGCGATTGGAACTTTTTAAGTTGTGCTTTAGTTTCTATGCCTTCTGCGATAAGACGATAATTAAAAACCTTGCCAAACTCAATCATACTTTTAACGATCGCTTCATCTGCTTTATCTTCTTCTATATTTTGTATAAATGATCGATCGATTTTCAACGTATCAAGCGGTAGCATTTTCAAGTAATTGAGTGAGGCGAATCCCGTACCAAAATCATCTAAGGCAATTCTCATCCCTAAAGCTCTGCATTGTTCAAGTCTTTGCACCGCGAGCTCAATGTTGTTGATTGATACTGATTCTAACACCTCTAGTTCAAGTAGAGTGGCGGTCACTGCTGGGTATTCAAATAGACTTTCAGTCAGGCAATCAATAAAATCTCTTTTGAGAATGTGCGGGCCAGATATGTTGACGCTGACGCTGATATGACTACCCGCTTTACGCCATAAATCACACTGTTTTAACGCTTTTTCTATGACCCACTCGCCAATTTTAACGCTAAGCGTCGAATGTTCTAACGCGTGAGCAAAATGAGCGGGTGACAACAGTCCTTGTGTTGGATGGTTCCATCGTATTAATGCTTCAACACCAATGATTTCATTCAATATCGTGTTTATTTTCGGTTGATACAATAAAGTAAATTCATTTTTATCTAATGATATGTCTACGTCGGTTAACATTTTTCGGTATTGCTCTTGCTTTTTTTCTTCTTTTGGGTCAAAGAATAATATTTTATTTCGTCCTGAATTTTTGGCTTGATACATGGTTTGATCAGCCCTACGTAGTATAGTATCTGCATCTAATTTCCCATTGTTAATGATAGAGACGCCGATACTCGCAGATATTTTGACAAAATATTGATTTGGCAGCTGAATTGGTATGCTTAATACCAGTAAAACTCGCTTCAGTAATTCTTCGCATTTTTGTACATCGTCAATATCATCAAGCAAAAGTACAAATTCATCACCTCCTATCCTAGCTATGGTGTCACTTGTACGTAAGGTTTTTTTTAATTTTTTGGCTATTTCAATCAGTACAAAGTCACCAGCCTCGTGTCCATACGTGTCGTTCACAGGCTTAAAGTGGTCTAAATCAATAAAGGCTAACGCAGCTAATTTTTTTTGTCGGTTAATATGTTTGATCGATTGTCGTAATCTATCCAGCAACAAGGGGCGACTAGCTAAACCTGTTAAACTGTCATAATGAGCTAAGTTGTCAATTTCCTGTTTATGCTTCGCTGTACTTATTGCATTTAATATGGCACTGAATAATTGCGTTGCTTTTAAATTGCTTTTGACTAAATAGTCATTAGCGCCTAGCCGCATTGCCTCAGCAGCGACCTCTTCATCACCTAGCCCAGAGATAATAATCACTGCACAATCTTTGGCTAGTCGCTTACGGATTTGATTAAGCAATGTTAGACCGTCTTCTTTACCAAGGCGATAATCAACGATAATACAGTCGTAGCTGCTTTTTTCTATTACCGCAATAGAATCGTAAACGGTAGACGTTTCTTCTATGAAGGCTGATAAATCAACTGACTTCAACATACGACGTATTTTTTCTCTATCGACATCGTCATCATCGACAACAAGTAACTTTAGTGAAGTGGCGTTCATTTATGTCAACATCCTTATATCAAAAATTACGGTATCATTGCTACCGCTTTTTGGTAACTGAGCAAAAGAGAAGCAAGTTTTGAAAACTGTGGGCCGACGGCAGATTTCACCATATAACCGGCGACGTTGTGATAGTAAGCTTGAGTACGGTCGGTTTCTGCATCCGAAGTGGTTAAGACAAAGATCACCAGTTCTTTAAGATCTTTCGATTGTCGTACCACCTCTAAAAATTCTAATCCATTCATTACCGGCATGCTAAGATCTAATAAGACAATAAAAGGACGACTTAGCGGGCTCTTTTTATTATCCGTTAATATTATATCGAGTGCTTCTTGACCATTACTTGCTAGCACGATTGGAATATTAGGAGCAGTTTTAGCCAAGCTGCGCATTACAGACTCTGCGGCAACATCATCGTCTTCAACTAATAAAATGCTAAGATTCTTAATCATGGGTATCTTTCCTTATAAAACGAGGCCACCATAAGTGAAAGGTGACACCTTTTAGGTCTCTATTATTATTGACACTAATACGACCGCCATGGGTTTCGGCTAAACGTCGACATACTGATAAACCAATGCCTGAAGCACCTCTTTCAGAAGAGCTGACCGTTTGAAACAATCTAAAAATTCTCTTCATAGCACTCTCTGGTATTCCTGGACCATCATCACAAACCATAAAATGCAACATACTGTTTTCTCTACGACAAGTGATATTTAATTTTCCAACTTCTTTATCGTGATGCTTAACCGCGTTACTAATAAGATTTCGTAAGATTGTTTCTAATGGTGTTAGTGCTGATTCAAGTTCATCAACGGAAATATCAAGTGCTACGGAAAATTTATCTGGGATCGCTACTAAACTTAAAACATCGTCTATTAATAAACTGATATTTATGGTTTTTATTTCTGAATGTAAATTACCTGCTCGAGCATAAGTGAGTAAGTTCTCAATTAATGCTTCCATTTTATCAACCCGTATTGAGATGCGATCGATGTTTTTGTTAACATCAGCAGGACAATCAGTTGGTAAATCCTCTTTAATCCATTCTAATAAATCTGAAATTCCACGTAATGGTGAGCGCAGATCATGTGAGGCGACATAAGTAAATTCTTCTAAATTTGTATTGGTTTCTTTTAATTCATTTTCCATACGCTTACGTTGGGTAATATCGACAAGAGAAACTAAGATCATTTTTTTATTATTTTCATCAACAAATGGCTTTAAGCCTATTTCTATCGGAAATTCTCTACCATCAGCATGTAAAGCGGTTAAGTCTCTGCCAACGCCCATCATTCTAACGGTTGGTTTTTCTATATAAGCATTACGTAAACCTTGATGATCGCCACGATAGCGCTTAGGAAGTAACATTTCTATCGGATTACCAAGCAATTGCTCAATATTATAGCCAAAGCAGTTGCATAATGAATCATTCGCAAAGGCAATGACACCAGCTGTACTGACAACCAAAACACCGTATGGAGCATGATTCACCGAATTCTTGAACATTTGGTTCATTCGTAAACGCGTAGAAATATCAACAAGTGTCGCCAGAACTAAAACATCACTACCTACTTTTATCGGGTTTAAGCCTATTTCTATCGGGATTTTTTCACCATCCTTCTTTAGTGCAAATAATTCCTTACCTTTGCCCATTTGTCTCTTTGAAGGGGATGCTAAAAACTGTTCCATCAGAGATTGATGAGAACTGCGGTATTCCTTGGGTAATAGTTGCTCGATATTGGCATTGGTTAGCGCACCAGCGCTATAGCCCAATGCATCAGTAAGTAGTTGATTGCAATACAAAATGCAACCTAGATTATTGACAATCATAGCACTAGAAGGGATGATGTGAATGAGTGAATGTAACTGTTGCTCGTCCATTGAAAAATGTTGGTTATTATCCATACAAGTCACTTTTGTTCAAAAAATATCCTAGTTATTTTATAGCTCATAAACAAAATAAATGCAAAATATGTAAACCAATACCTACATTGTAGTGTCCTTTTAGTAATGACCTTAAATTGTTAAAGACTGGGATATGGTAGATCTGCCAGCTTTAGATGGCCAAAATCTAATTTCATTGGTGACAATGGCACGTCAAAATGAACTCACCAATAGATGCTTCAAAGGGAGTGACGATATTGTTGATGAATGTAGCTGGGCTTGGAATTGCTTTATAACTGCCCCTCCAGAGTAATAAAATTATACCTAAAGACTGGATACTAGTGGAAAATTTATTAATGGAATTGGTTATTTAACACCACTGTATAGAAATAATAAGATTACAGAAAAGTTACGCTTGACGAACATCACCTCACGTTAGCCATCTTCACTTCACATCTGGAAACTAAATATCATCGACTACAGTTCACCAGCCAACGAAATATGGCAAAATGTGAGGGTAAATAAAACAAGTATTCAGGATGCCATTGTAGACCTATGATGTTATTTTCTGTTGACTCCACAGCTTGGATAATGTCGTCCAGATCCCTTCCTATAACCTTTAGATTTGTCCCGTATTCTTGATTGCCTGATGATGAAGACTGTTTACCCGCAGGTACTTCGGTTGCACCTGTTTTGGGGCAAACGACACCACACAAATAGGCAGATGTAAATTGCTGTTGTTTTACTACTCTGGGTCGAGTACCTTTTTCGGCCCATATACGAGTCGTCGTATCCTGTTGCCCAAAACGTGCCTCATCTTGAAACCAAATATCAATATGATCTAACGAAAGATCATTGGGCACTAGTTCGATCAACTCATTTTGGAATTTTTTAAAATCTTCTTGAATTTCTTCCGATTGTTTAGGGGGTCGAGAACGACTTGTGATCCATGAAAAATTTAGCAGGTGAAGTAAAAAGTACACGTTTGAACGGTGTAACGAACACCAAATTGTTCGTCTATATAATGAGCAAAGTCATGACCGTTAAACCGACCGCCCTTAGGTTTAACGGCTTAATTTTTAACGTATTGTGTAAATTTAGTTAGTTGTTCAGCGGTAAGTTTTTTAGGGCGACTTGTTCTTGGTTTTTCTTTTAAACCATTGAGTCCTTCATTGAAAAAACGTTTAGCCCAATCATTTACCATGCGACGATTTACTTTTAATGTTTAGCCGTTTCAGTACGATCAGCACCATCACGAATATGTGACATTGCTAACAATCTGCTCCTTAATCGTCCATTGGTTTTTTTGAGATCAATGATTTAAAATCAATAGGTTTGAGCTTTTCTTCAAGCTCTTTTTGGGAAATATATTTCATACCTTCATTAGATCACAAATTTAATTTAATTGGTATTACTTCACTTTAGTTTACACATACCCTATAAAAAAGGCCATTAGTATAAATGAATACTAACGGCTTTTTTCATATGCTGTACGTTAGTCTATTGTTACATGATTTTTCGTGATGGTTAGAACTTTTAATGTATTTGAAGCGCCGACTGTTTCCATTAAATCACCATGAGTTAATATGATTTTATCACCAATGGTTAAATCAGATTTTTGGCAAACCTCTTTTAAAATATCATCGCTCAATGTTTCATGACTGCTTTGTGTTGAATCAAAAGCAATAGGGTAAACACCTCGGTAAATAGCCGTTTTATTTAGTGTTTTAGCATGACGTGATAATGAGTAAATAGGTAAACCAGAAGTAATTCTAGACATTAATTTACTGGTTTGTCCTGACTCAGTAAGGGCAATAATAGCTTTAACTCCGTCTAAATGGTTAGCTGCGTACATTGCAGATAAAGCAATAGTTTCAGATGTTTCGGTAAACGTAAGATCCATTCTGTGATTAGAAATATTAACCGAACGATGCTTTTCCGCGCCAAGGCACACATTGGCCATTGCTGTCACGGTTTCTACGGGGTATTTACCTGCCGCTGTTTCAGCACTTAGCATAACTGCATCAGTACCATCTAATACCGCATTTGCAACATCCATGACTTCTGCACGGGTTGGCATAGGTTGTTCAATCATTGTTTCCATCATTTGTGTTGCTGTTATAACAACACGGTTTAAACGACGTGAACGTGCGATAATATGTTTTTGTTTACCAACGAGCTCTGCATCGCCAATTTCTACACCTAAGTCGCCCCGAGCAACCATTACAACATCAGATGCTAAAATAATGCCATCAAGAATTTCATCATCATTCACGGCTTCAGCACGTTCAATTTTTGCGACTAAACGCGCATCACATCCTGCTTCTTGGGCCAATAGACGTGCTTCTCGCATATCTGCGGCGTCGCGAGGAAAAGAAACGGCAAGGAAATCAACATTGATTTTTGCTGCTGTAATAATGTCTGCTTTATCTTTTGTTGTAAGAGCAGGCGCAGTTAAGCCACCACCTTGGCGGTTAATACCTTTATTATTTGAAAGTGGGCCACCCACAGTAACTTCTGTAAAAACTGAAGTATTTGAGGTTGATAATACTTTCAGTTGAACACGACCATCATCGAGCAATAATATGTCGCCTGCGCTAACATCTTGAACTAATTTTTTATAATCAATACCAACTTTCTCTTGGCAGCCTTGTCCTTTTTCTAATAGAGCATCTAATTCAAATTTATCCCCGATAGCAAGTTTTATAGGGCCATCTTTAAAAGTAGATATGCGAATTTTAGGGCCTTGTAAATCACCTAGTATTCCAACATAAACACCTAATTCTTTAGCTATTTCACGAACATTATTTGCTCTGTCGATGTGGTCTTGAGGTACGCCGTGAGAAAAGTTAAGTCTTACAACATTTACACCCGCAGCAAGTACTGCTTTTAATTTAGCTCTGTCATCTGTTGCTGGACCAAGGGTAGCAACAATTTTTGTTCTTCTAGGCATTTTAATCCTTATACTTTTTAGTGTGTTTTACAATGTAAGTTAAGCGTTGAGGTGCTCAACTTATAAAATATTAGTCTTTACGTTCAAAGCGTGAGCTTCTTAAACTATCTTTTACTTTTTTCAAATTATCTCTAAATTTACTACCACGTCTTAGTGTGAAACCTGTGGCGAGAACATCAATTAATGCTAATTGTGCGATTCGTGATGACATAGGCATATAAAGATCAGTGTCTTCAGCAACATCAACCGATAAAACAATGCTGCATTCTTTAGCTAATGGTGTGTCTGTTGTGGTAATACCGATGACAGTTGCATCATTTTCTTTTGCTAAACTAGCAACTTCAACCAATGATTTAGTTCGTCCCGTATGAGATATTACAATGACAACATCACCTTGTCGGCTATTTATAGCACTCATACGTTGCATTAATATGTCATCAAAATAAACAACGGGTACATTAAAGCGAAAGAATTTATTTTGTGCATCATGAGCCACAATGGCCGATGCACCTAAACCAAAAAATGAGATTTTATTGGCTTGTGTAAGTACATCTACAGAACGGTTGATCAAAGAAGGGTCTAAACTTTTACGCGCTAGTTCAAGACTAGCCATGGTCGATTCAAAAATTTTATCGGTGTAATCTTCAGCGGTGTCATTTTCGTCTACATGGCGATTAACGTAAGGCGTACCATTCGCTAAGCTTTGAGCTAAATGTAGTTTAAAGTCTGGATAGCCTTTCGTATCTAAACGACGGCAAAATCGATTTACCGTGGGTTCACTAATATTCGCTTGTTTAGCGAGTGCCGCTATACTTGAGTGAATAACGGTGCTTGGAGAAGATAATATAACTTCAGCAACTTTACGCTCAGATTTACTTAGGGTGTCTAGTTCGTTAGTGATCTTTTCTAATATATTCATTATTTTTTGATCCTAGCTCTACTCATTTATAAGCCAAATATATGGCCTAATAACGTTGATATTTAATTGCTATACATAGCTAATTTGATGCTGCTATACCTAGCTACTGTAATTTATTTTCTGCTTAAATAACAGAAACAATGAAATTTTATTTCATAAGTTGACCGTAATATTATGCAAAATGTAGAATATTTGCAAATGTTTAATAATCAAACAGAGATATAAATAACATTTTTATTGGTTTTTTAGGAAAAAAGTCAAATATTCCTATATGATTTTGACAAAATCTATAAATTAAGCGTTTTTTTGTATAAAATGTAATAAAATTACAAAAAGTTCTTTACTGATGAACGTTCAGAAGCTAAATTAGATGCATATGTAGTTTAGTTACAGTGCTATTTTATTACTTTAAGAATTACGCCATAATCAGTGACTTCTTTGTAATAAAGGGTTTTAAAGAGTTGTGTGCGATGAATTTAGCTTTCATTATGCAGCAGCATCATTTTTAAAACGGTAACTATTATGCAGTTATTATACTCAAATACGAGGTCTGAACGTTTTTATGAATAAATTAGATAATCAATCAGCTAGTGAAATCGTTATTTTTGGTGCTTTAGGTGATTTATCTCGACGCAAGTTATTACCTGCTTTATATCAATTAGATGCATGTGGTTTAATTAATGAGCAAAGTCGTATTGTTGGTGTAGCCCGTAACGAGCATACTGATGAAGAATTTAAAGAAATTGTATTAGAAAATATTAATACCTTTGTAAAAGAGTCGGTTGACGAAAGTGTGCTAGCACGTTTCATGGCACGATTTGTTTACGTAAAACTGGATATGAAAGAAGTTGATGATTACGCAAGTTTAGCGACAACATTGGCAACAAGTGCAAATAAAACCCGCGTATATTATTTTTCAACACCACCCGTTATTTATGGTGATATTTGTGATGGATTAAATCATGCAGATTTAATTGCTGATAATGATCGTGTTGTTATGGAAAAACCCATTGGCCACTGTTTAGAGTCATCAAAAGTTATTAATAATCAAGTGTCTCGTTTTTTTAATGAAAACCAAATTTATCGTATAGACCATTATTTGGGTAAAGAAACGGTTTTAAATTTATTGGTATTACGTTTTGCCAATTCTCTTTTTACTAATAATTGGGACAGAAACAGTATTGATCATGTGCAAATTACGGTTGCTGAAAGTGTTGGTATAGAAGGGCGTTGGGGTTTTTATGATGAAGCAGGTCAGATGCGCGATATGATTCAAAACCATCTGTTGCAAATTTTATCATTATTAGCAATGGAGCCGCCAGCTGATTTGAGTGCTGAAAGTATTAGGGCTGAAAAACTAAAAGCAGTAAAAGCACTGTCTCCTATAGATCGCTCAAACATTAAAGATAAAACAGTACGAGGTCAGTATACAGATGGTTTTTTGAATGGTGTTGCAGTTCCCGGCTATTTAAATGAAGAGGGCGCTAATACGTTAAGTAAAACAGAAACGTTTGTTGCTATAAAAGCGGAAATTGATAACTGGCGTTGGTCTGGCGTACCATTTTACTTAAGAACGGGTAAGCGTATGCCGGTAAAACACAGTGAGATTGTTGTTCACTTTAAAGCCCAACCGCATAATATTTTTAAAGAAAGTTATAGTGATTTACCTGCCAATAAATTAACCATTCGTTTGCAGCCTGACGAGGGCGTTGAGTTGCAAATGATGAATAAAATTCCAGGTATTGCCTCACAAATGAATATTCAAGAAAACAAACTTGATTTAAGTTTTAGCGATACTTACAAAGACCAACGCGTTATTGATGCGTATGAACGTTTAATGCTTGAAGTGTTGAACGGTAATCAATCATTATTTGTTAGTCGAGATGAAGTTGAAGCCGCATGGACTTGGGCGGATAGCATTATTGATGCATGGCAAGCCACAAATGAAAAACCTAAACCTTATGCTGCTGGTTCTTGGGGTCCCGTCTCTTCTATTTCTTTAATAGCGCGTGACGATCGTCAGTGGGTAGAATAATTATGCATACATTGAATAATTTTGACAGTAAAGCAGATTTAGACGAAGCATTAGCAGAAAAAGTTAGCCAATTACTACAGTTAGCTATTGCAACAAAAGGCAAAGCGAGTATTGCTGTGTCGGGTGGTTCAACACCAACAGGCTTTTTTAAAGTATTGTCTAACAAATCAATAGACTGGAAGAAAGTTACTATAACGTTGGCTGATGAACGTTGGGTCGATTTAAATTCTGATGCAAGTAACACCCGTTTAGTGCACGAAAACTTATTACAAAACAATGCTTCTGTAGCAAAGTTTTTTCATTTAAAGCAAGGTGAAACACTTAGCGAAGAAATATTGGCTGATTTAAATATTGCGGCAGTAAATACATTACTTCCATTGGATGTTGTTATTTTAGGGATGGGCGAAGACGGACATACCGCATCGCTGTTTCCTTGCAGTGAGCAAATAGCAGCAGGGTTAGATGAATCTAATAAAAATGCGTTAATGAAGGTTCAACCTAAAACAGCACCCAATCAGCGTATTACTTTTAGTTTTGCAGCATTAAAACAAAGTAAACACGTTTTTCTACATATTTGTGGTGATAGTAAAAAACAAGTGTTAGAGAAAGCACTCAGCGATAATAATATTTTTGAAATGCCAATTCGTGCTTTTTTACAAGGTAACACTATTGATACCCAAGTATATTGGGCTAAATAGAAGTCGATTGTAAAAATTAATCAAATAATCAACAAATAAATATCAAGAAGTAGGCTTATGAAAATAGCAATGAAACAAGAAATAGTAGACATTACTGAGCGTATAATTGCGCGAAGTGCTGCAACACGAAAAGACTATCTAGCTAAAATAACAGCAGCTAAATCGAATACGGTGCATCGTGCCAGTTTGTCTTGTGGTAATTTAGCCCATGGCTTTGCTGCTTGTAATAAAGAAGATAAACAAGCAATTAAGGGGTTAAACCACTCAGATATTGCTATTGTTTCTGCTTATAATGATATGTTAAGTGCGCATCAACCATATGAAACTTATCCTCAAATAATCAAAGAGGCGGTTAAGTCAACGGGTGGTGTTGCGCAGTTTGCCAGTGGTGTTCCTGCAATGTGTGATGGTGTTACACAAGGGCAACCTGGTATGGACTTAAGCCTAATGAGCCGTGATGTTATCGCAATGGCAACGGCTGTTGGTTTATCTCATAATATGTTTGACGGCGCTTTAATGCTGG
This sequence comes from Colwellia sp. E150_009, assembly GCF_053543955.1. Taxonomy (NCBI): domain Bacteria; kingdom Pseudomonadati; phylum Pseudomonadota; class Gammaproteobacteria; order Alteromonadales; family Colwelliaceae; genus Colwellia; species Colwellia sp. E150_009. The sequence goes on along the minus strand of NZ_JBHFOM010000024.1, from coordinate 10,168 downwards.
GTATTTGTGATAAAATTGTTCCCGGTTTACTTATTGCTAGCATGACCTTTGGACATTTACCTACAGTGTTTGTACCTGCAGGGCCTATGCCTTCTGGTATTCCTAATAAAGAAAAAGCGCGTGTTCGTCAACAATATGCTCAAGGTGAAGTTGATGAAGTAGCTTTATTAGAAGCAGAATCAGCTTCTTACCATGCTGCTGGTACTTGTACTTTCTTTGGGACTGCAAACTCTAATCAACTCGTGGTTGAAGTGATGGGATTACATTTACCAGGCGCTTCTTTTGTCGCGCCTAATACTCCATTGCGTCAAGAGTTAACTAAAGCAGCGGCTAGACAAGTGACTCGTTTAACACCCCAGTCTGGAAATTATATGCCTGTAGGTAAAATGATTGATGAGCGTTCTATAGTGAATGCCATTGTTGCCTTATTAGCAACTGGTGGCTCTACGAATTTAACCATGCATATTATTGCATTTGCTAGAGCTGCTGGCATTATTATTAATTTTCAAGATTTCAATGATTTATCTCATGTTGTGCCACTCATAACTCGTATTTATCCAAATGGTCAAGCTGATATTAATCACTTTCAAGAAGCGGGTGGAATGGCTTTATTGTTTAAAGAGTTAATCAATGCGGGATTATTACATGAAGATGTGGAAACTATTTGTGGTCGAGGCTTATCACGCTATACCCAAAAACCAGTATTTGAAGATGGCCAACTTGTTTGGGTAGATGGAATAGAAAAATCACTTGATGAAGAAGTTATTGCTACGGTTGCCAAGCCATTTAAGCATGACGGTGGTTTGAAAACGCTAAAAGGTAATTTAGGTACGTCTGTATTAAAAACATCATCATTACGTGAAGGCAGTTACGTTATTAAAGCCCCAGCAATTGTTTTTGAAGATCAACATGAATTACAAACTGCGTTTGACAACGGTGAATTAGAAAAAGATTTTGTTGCCGTTGTTCGATTTCAAGGGCCTAAAGCGCGTGGTATGCCTGAATTACACAAATTAACCCCACCATTGGGTGTATTACAAGATAAAGGCTTCAAAGTAGCATTAGTGACTGATGGACGTATGTCTGGTGCTTCAGGTAAAGTGCCTGCCGCCATTCATTTATGTCCTGAAGCATTAGATGGTGGCTTGATCGCAAAAGTGCAAACAGGCGATATGATTAATTTAGATGGTGAAACTGGTGAATTAACCTTGTTAGTTGATGAACAAACACTAGCAGCACGTGATAATGCGCAATTCCAAGTAAATGGGCATCATCAAGGTATGGGGCGTGAACTTTTTGGTTTTATGCGTCGTAATCTAAGTTCGGCAGAAACAGGCGCTTGTTCTTTGTTCACAGAATAAAAAGTGGTAAGCAATACGTTGATTATTGAGTTGATTAACGGAAATTACGTATTAAATATTATTAAATGTAAAAAGAATTGAGGATTTATGACAGCATCAAAAAATTGGCAAATCATGCCAAAGGAACTTTTCGCAATGGGGCCAATAGTTCCAGTATTAGTGATTAATAAAGTAGCAGATGCTTTGCCAATTGCAGAAGCACTTTTGGCTGCCAATATTAAAGTACTTGAGGTGACTTTACGTACACCAGCAGCACTTGATGTGATTAGTATTATCGCTAAAGAATTACCTGAAGCTGTTGTTGGTTCTGGTACAGTAACAAACCGTCAACAGCTACAGCAGTCTGTTGATGCGGGTGCTAAATTTGCAATAAGTCCTGGTTTAACAACAGATTTATTACAAGCGGGTAACGAAGGTGAAATTGCGTTAATTCCAGGTATATCCTCAATTTCAGATTTAATGGATGCATCAGATTTAGGCTATGATCATTTAAAATTCTTTCCAGCAGAAGCGTCTGGTGGTGTGAATGCCATTAAATCAATTGGCGGTCCTTTTCCTGGTATTACTTTTTGTCCAACAGGGGGAATTAACTTGAAAAATATACGTGATTATTTAGCGTTGCCCAATGTGGCGTGTTGTGGAGGCTCTTGGTTGGTCCCGAACAGTGCAGTTGAAAACAAAAATTGGTCTGAAATTACTAAACTGTCTAACGAAGCGTTGGCATTTGTAAAATAAACTACATCATATTGTCATTTAAAAAGAAATTGGCTTTCTTTTATGTTGCTTAGCAGTATCCTCTTGAAGTGATACTGCTTTTTTTTGTTCATTATTTTCTTGTTGCTTTGCTTTAGTGTGAGTGACTGGCTGAATAATTTCATTTAATTCAGGTTTTGGCTGTTCTTCTAGTTGTAAATTCTCATCAACTACAACTTGTATTACTTCTCCATTAAATTCAATAATATCATTATGGTATACCTTTTTCCTTTTTTGATATTCTACCTCGCCATTGAGTAATACGTAGCCCTCACTAATGACAACTTTTGCTTCACCGCCACCGGTAACTAAATCAGCAATTTTAAGTAATTTACATAACTCAATGGGTTGTTGATCAAGTTGTATTTCTAAATAGCTCTCTGACATATTGTTCTCTGTATTGTAAATAATTTATTATGGCCTATTATTTTATCATTTTTGAAAAAATATACTTCAATATTTTATTAATACTAACAGTATGTTAATAAATAATTTCAGCATGGTGAATTAAATAACTTTAAAAATAACTTGTATAAGTGGTACGACCAGTGTTTTAATTAGTATTATCGTCATCGAAACAACGCCATAAATATATTCAGTGGTAGGAGTAAACAATGCTTAGTTATAAAGCACCCATAGCAGACATAAAATTTTTAATTGAAGATGTATTTGACTTTTATGGTCATTACAAAAAATATCCTGAATTTGAAGAGGCAACCCCTGATTTGGTTGATGCTATTCTTCAAGAATGTGCTAAATTTTCTGAAAATGAGTTATTACCTTTATACCAAAGTGGTGATAAAGAAGGTTGTACCTTTAACAACGGTAAGGTAACAACGCCTAAAGGGTTTAAAAAAGCATACGATCAATATGTTGCTGGTGGTTGGCAAAGTTTGTCTCATCCTGTTGAACATGGTGGACAAGGGCTACCACCATCGTTAGGTATGGCCAAATCAGAAATGATGGGTACAGCTAATTGGTCTTGGACAATGTATCCAGGTTTAAGTCATGGTGCAATGAACACAGTGCAAACACATGGCAGCGAAGCGCAAAAAGAATTGTATTTAACACGTTTAACTGAAGGTACGTGGACGGGCACTATGTGTTTAACGGAGCCACATTGTGGTACCGATTTAGGACAAGTTAAAACAAAAGCAGAGCCGAATGAAGATGGTACATACAATATAACGGGTACCAAGATATTTATTTCAGCAGGCGAGCATGACTTAACTGATAATATCATTCATATTGTGTTAGCAAGGCTTCCTAACGCACCTGCTGGTACTCGTGGTATATCTCTATTCATTGTACCTAAAATGAAAACAGATGCTCAAGGTAATGTGGGTGAATCTAATCATGTTACTTGTGGCTCAATTGAAGATAAAATGGGCATTAAAGCTTCTTCTACAGCGGTATTAAATTTTGATAATGCTGTGGGTGAATTAATTGGACCTATGAATAAAGGGTTAGAATGTATGTTCACCTTTATGAATACTGCGCGAGTAGGCACAGCGTTACAAGGCGTTTGTAGTGCAGAGTTAGCATTCCAAAATTCGCTAATGTACGCAAAAGAACGTTTGTCTATGCGCTCTCTTACGGGTAAGAAGTTTCCTGATAAAGTTGCAGATCCTATTATTGTTCACCCTGACGTACGTAAAATGTTGATGACACAAAAAGCCATTTCTGAAGGTGGTCGTGCCATGATTTATTACACGGCTAAAATTGTTGATGAAATAGAAATGGCCAAAACAGATGCTGAAAAAGAAGCTGCTGATGAACGTTTAGGTTTTATTACACCAATCCTTAAAGCTTTTTTAACAGAACTTGGTTCAGAAAGTGCTAACCACGGTTTGCAAATATTTGGTGGTCATGGTTTTATTAAAGAGTGGGGCATGGAACAGATTGTTCGAGATGCGCGTATTGCTACACTTTATGAAGGAACAACAGGTATTCAGGCATTAGATTTATTGGGACGTAAAATTTTACTTACTCGTGGTAAATCATTAAAGGCTTTTGCTAAAGAAGTATTAATCTTCTGTAAAGATAGAAGTATGATTTCTAGTAATCCACATAAACGTCAAATGAACAAATTTGTATGGCCGTTAAGTAAAGCTGTTGCAAATTGGCAGCAGTACTCCTTACGATTAGCGATGAAAGCAAAAAATAATAGAGATATCGTTGGCTCAGCATCAGTTGATTACTTAATGTACTCTGGTTATATTGTGATGGCGTATTTTTGGGCTCAAATGGCGCAATCAGCTTATGAAAAATTAGCTGAAGGTGTTGAAAATCGTGATTTTTACCGTGCAAAAATTAAAACAGCTGAATTTTATTTTGAACGCATGTTGCCTAGAACTAAGTCACTGGCGAAAACCATGATGGCAGACCCTAAAACTCTGATGCAACTGGATCAAGAGTTATTATCTTTTTCATAAAACAAAGAATCATTGTTTTATAATAAAAAACGCACAAGCTAACACTTGTGCGTTTTTATTTGTAATCACATAATTTAGTTTGAACAACCAGATTGAAAATTTACTTATTAACCTCAACTCGGTTTAAGCAGACACTGACAACTCACTGCTATCAAAATCATCAACGCTTATAGTTGCTTTTCTACCATGTTCGGCTTTAATCAGTATTTCTGCTTCTTTTTCAGTAATCGCGTTAGCCGCTAAACCGAGTGCCGCTGCGTTGTCTAAGTCATAAAAAGGTAGTTGTTTATCTAACGCAATACACACTTTTGCAAAAATTGGTTCACAGGCAATAATATCTTCTAAAGTTTGTTCTAAAATGCCAAAAACATTTTTACCATCTCTTGTTAAATATTGCCATTTACCCAATCGATTTCTTGTCTCACTGGGGGTTTGTAATAATCTAGCTACTTGATGGTCTAAATCATCTGAGGGTTTTGTTAACCAGGTGCCAAAAGGGAAAATAATGCCTCTTAACATATACGCAACCCCTCTATTAGGAAAGTTACTTAGCAACTCATCAATGGCTTTTTGAATATTATATAATGAATCTTCAACTGCCCACTGTAATAAAGGTAAATCGTCTTGTTGTCTACCTTCATCATTAAATCGTTTAAGACAGGCACTAGCAAGATATAAGTGGCTGAGTACATCACCAAGACGTGCAGATATACGCTCTTTACGCTTTAAATCTGCGCCGAGTACCATCATAGCAATATCGCTTAGCATGGCTAGATTTGAGCTAAAGCGTGATAATAGTTGATAATAGTGTTTTGTTTGATCATTAAAAGGAGCCGATAAAAAACGGGCTCCAGTTAGCGAGCACCAGAGGCTTCGGCTGATGTTACTAATGCTAAAACCAATATGACCAAATAACGCATGGTCAAAATCGTGTAATGATTTTTCTGCATTTTCTTCGTTGGCTGCTTGTAATTCAGCTAAAATATAAGGATGGCAACGAATTGCACCTTGCCCATAAATGATTAAACTGCGAGTCAAAATATTTGCACCTTCAACGGTAATTGCAATAGGTGCGCCTTGGTAACCTCTTGCAAGATAGTTGCTAGGCCCCATGCATATACCTTTACCGCCATGAATATCCATAGCATCGGAAATTGAAGAGCGCATTTTTTCAGTTAAATGATATTTTGATATAGCTGACACTACAGAGGGCTTTTCACCTAGGTCAATTGCCCCAGTTGATAATGTTGTAACAGCATCCATTAAATAGGCATTACCACCAATACGGGCTAATGGTTCTTCAATGCCTTCCATTTTTCCTATTGGTAATTTGAATTGACGACGAATTCGGCTATAGGCCCCAGTTGCTAGTGCAACGGTTTTTATACCACCTGTACTGTTAGAAGGTAATGTTATTGCTCTTCCTACTGACAAACATTCAACTAGCATACGCCAGCCATGGCCAGCCATTTCTTTCCCACCAATAATGTAATCTAGAGGCACAAAAACATCTTTACCTTGGGTAGGACCATTTTGAAAAGGAATGTTTAATGGAAAATGTCGACGACCGATAGTAACACCTTCCATATTGGTTGGAATTAATGCGCAGGTAATACCGAGTTCTTTCTCATCACCTAACAAGCCATCAGGATCTTCAAGTTTAAAGGCTAAACCTAACACTGTCGCTACGGGAGCAAGGGTTATATAACGTTTATCCCAATTTAATTTTATCCCTAATATTTCCTCATTTTCAAAAGTTTGTCGGCAAATAATACCAGTATCAGGAATTGCGCCTGCATCAGAACCTGCTTCAGGACTGGTTAATGCAAAACAAGGAATTTCTTCACCAGTAGCTAAACGGGGTAGGTAATAGTCTTGTTGGGCTTTTGTACCGTATTCTTGTAATAATTCTCCAGGACCAAGGGAATTAGGTACGCCTACTGTACTGGCAAGTACGGAGCTAACGCCAGTTAACTTTTGTAGAACTCTAGACTGTGCATAGGCTGAAAAATCTAAACCGCCATATTGTTTTTTAATGATCATGGCAAAAAATTTATTGTCTTTTAAAAACTGCCATACTTCAGGAGAAAGATCAGCCAATTCATGAGTTGTTTGCCAATCATTAACCATAGCGCAAACTTCTTCAACTGGCCCTTCTAAAAAGGCTTTTTCTTGTGCGCTAAGACGAGGTTGAGGGTAATTATGTAGTTTTGACCAATTTGGATTGCCACGAAAAAGTTCAGCTTCAAACCAAGTTGTTCCAGCATCTATTGCTTGTTGTTCCGTTTCAGACATTTGTGGCATTATTTTTTTAAATAATGTCAGCAATGGCATACTAATAAATTGTAGCCGAATATTATCAATATTAAGTGGTAAAGCAATTACCCCAAAGAGTAACCAAGACACAAACCCAATAATATTGAAAAAAGTACCTATAGCCATTAAAGCAATAAAGGCAAACGTAAATGTTGATAAGGAAGCCCTAGAATAACTCATAAAGGTAATGAGTGAGAATGCTGCAATTATCCAGATAAAAGTATCCACAAAATATCCTTGTTGTTAAATAGAAATAAAGTAATTAAAACTATTTTAATGATTAGTTGTATAATCTAGTTATAGAGTAAATTTACAAGATAACCAAGCATTTGTTTTGGTTTTTTAATGATCTATTTTGATTTAACCCTTATTGTTATTCTTACCATAAGTTGTATTTTTTTTAGTTTAAGCGAAAGGTTTAGTTATGTGTGAACTGTTAGCCATGTCAGCTAATGTACCAACCGATATTTGTTTTAGTTTTAGTGGTTTAATGCAACGAGGAGGAAATACAGGTCCTCATAAAGATGGTTGGGGAATCACTTTTTACGAAGGCAAAGGCTGTCGTAGTTTTAAAGACCCCGAGCCAAGCGCGCATTCCCCTATTGCTGATTTGGTTACCAGATACCCTATAAAAAGTGAATCTGTTGTTTGTCATATACGCCAAGCCAACTCTGGCGGCGTGTGTTTAGAAAATACCCACCCATTTATTCGACAAATGTGGGGTAAAAACTGGACCTATGCGCATAATGGTCAATTAAAAGGTTTTAAGGAAACGTTACCTGTTAAGTTTCACTTACCAATTGGTACAACGGATAGTGAACATGCTTTTTGTTGGATATTAGACCAATTGCATTATCAATTTGGTGCTACTCAACCTTCATCAAAAGTGTTATTTAAATTTATCGCAACATTAACTCATAAAATTGATGCGCTTGGTGTTGCTAATATTATTATTAGCGATGGTGAATGTTTATTTGCCTATTGTTCAAATAATTTACATTGGATAACACGCTGTGCACCGTTTGGTAAAGCCAGTTTAATTGATGCTGAAATGGCGGTTGATTTTCATAAAGAAACAACCGCAAATGATATTGTTACTGTAATAGCCACTCAACCGCTAACCGAAGATGAAACTTGGCACAAAATGGAACCAGGAAGCTGGCATTTATTTCGTTTAGGTGTATCCATTTGTTGTGGTAAGTAAGTTAATTGTTTGTACAATAGAAAAAAGAAAAAGAACTAGCTGCTTTTAGCTTCAAAATATAATCACTGAAAAGGATTCACCATGCGTACACCATTATCCGTAGTAACACTGGCCGTTATGTTAGCGGCCTGTCAGCCTAATACAACCAGCAATAATCAAAAGGATGTAGTATCAGGCAATTCAACTAAAGCGGTTGCTGTTGCACAAAGTGAAAGCGAACGCATAAATGAATGGTTTGCTAAAAAATACGAAGAGCAATTACAAGAAAGCCCTATGATGCTAACGTTTTTAGGTCGTAAAGAGCATTACGATAAAATTGATGTGATGACTGAAGCAGAAGAAGTTAGAAAATTAGCATTGCAAAAGCGAGATGTGGAAGAGCTTAAAGAAAATTTTGATTATGATAAACTGAATGATGAAGCAAAGATTTCTTATGACATTTGGCTTCATCAATATGAAGAAGCCGTAGAAGAACGTCGGTTCAATCAAAATGCTTATATTTTTACTCAAATGCAAGGTATTCAGGCTTTCGTAGCACAATTTTTGATTAATTTTCATAAAGTTGATGAAGAAAAAGATATGCTTGCTTATATATCGCGTATTTCTGGTATATCTCAAGCTATTGCCGACTTACTTGTCAGGGCACAATTAAATGCAAGCAAAGGGGTTAGACCTCCTAAGTTTGCTTATGAAGGCGTAATTGAACAAGCACAAGCATTGATAACTGGCGCGCCTTTTACAAAAGAGGGTGATGATTCAGCCTTATGGGCTGATGCTAAACGTAAAATCACAAGTTTGCTTGATGCAAATAAAATAGATCAGACTAAAGCTGATGAACTACTTGCAGAAGCTAAGGGTGCTTTAAATACTAAATTTTTGCCAACATATCAATCGCTTATTGCTTGGTTTGAGAAGGATATTGTGAACACTGATAAAGTATCAGCAGGTGTAGGATCACAGCCTAATGGTGAAAACTATTATAACTTTAGATTAAAAGCATCAACAACAACGACACTAACAGCAAATGAAATTCATGAAATTGGCTTGTCTGAAGTTGCTCGTATTACTAAAGAAATGATAGCGATTAAAAATAAAGTTGGATTCGAGGGGGATTTACAAGCCTTTTTTAAATTTGTGAAAACAGAACCACAATTTTTCTATTCTAATACTGATGAAGGTCGTCAAAATTACATCTCAGATGTTGAAGGTTACTTAGCGAAAATTAATCAGCAGTTACCCCACTTTTTTGGCATTTTGCCTAAGGCTGAACTTGTTGTTAAACGAGTTGAAGCATTTAGAGAGCAAGACGGAGCAGCACAACATTACTTTCCTGGTACGCCAGACGGTTCAAGACCTGGTACCTATTATATACATTTGTCTGATATGACCTCATTACCTAAAAATGAAATGGAAGGGGTTGCTTACCATGAAGGTAACCCAGGACATCATATGCAAGTATCTATTGCCCAAGAGTTAACCTCTATTCCACAGTTTAGAACTCAAGCAGGCTTTACAGCTTATCAAGAGGGCTGGGGTCTTTATGCTGAGTTATTAGCAAAAGAGATGGGAGGTTATCAAAATGATTTTTCTGATTTTGGGCGTTTAGTCAATGAAATATGGCGAGCTGTACGTTTAGTTGTTGATACAGGCTTGCATGCTAAAGGGTGGACTGAAGCAGAAGCTATTGCTTATTTCAAAGAGAAAACACCGGTATCGCCTCAAGCGATTACATCAGAAATCAGACGTTACATTGTTCTACCTGGGCAAGCAACAGCTTATAAAATAGGCATGTTGAAAATTTTAGAATTACGTGCTCATGCTGAAAAGGAACTTGCGGATAAATTTGATATTAAAGGTTTTCATGACACTATTTTAGGCGGAGGAGCTATGCCACTCTCTATTTTAGAGCGTCGTGTTAATACTTGGATTGCTAAAAATAAAGAATAAAGGTAAAGAAAATGACAAAAACCTAAAGTGATTACTTTAGGTTTTTTTTATGTATTATACCAAGTTGATTAAGTTCTTTCCCACTCAGCGAGAATTAAAAGGCTTAGAGGCAAGGCATTGATTGAAGAGAATGGTCATTCCCTTGTCAAAAT
>NZ_JBHFOM010000023.1:0-61604 GCF_053543955.1 Colwellia sp. E150_009 | reverse complement strand
GCGTTATTGATTTTGACAAGGGAATGACCATTCTCTTCAATCAATGCCTTGCCTCTAAGCCTTTTAATTCTCGCTGAGTGGGAAAGAACTTAATCAACTTGGTATAAAACCACTGGATTAAGGTGATGCGACTACCATGAAAAAGCATGCCTGCGGTGACTGAGGTTTGCTTTTTACATTGCGTACATTCACACAAATGACGACTTTTAATTTCATAGCTATGGTCATTGCCACAGCTAGGGCAAATAAAGCCGTTTTGCCACTTACGTATAAAATTCAATAAAGATCAACAGCCCTTAGCCAATTTGAAAACTCTTTTATCTTCAAATCATGTGCTTTAGTGGTGGACGACACAACATAATGAAACTAATAGTATTAAGAGCCAACCTACGTGTTTTTTTTAATGGGATTAATCTTCTTGTTAAACAGGTTATCCTGTTTATTATTTAGTTGCTCGTGACTTACTTATATGCATCATATCATTCCATTAACTCATCAATAAATCGTAGTGATAATTATTTTTGTTTGTGTTAGTCTTTGGTTCTAAATAATTCAATTTTCAATACGTACATGGAATAAAAAGTGTTTAACGTAATAACAACAAGAAAGTTTACTAAATTTTATTTTACTAACCCTCGATGGTGGGTTTTCTCTCGTGTTATGGCTGCTATTTTTGCTGGCTATGCCTTAGCAACAACCAGCTCATTATTTTTTGGTCAATTATTATTGCAAAGTATGGGGGAGTATCAGGCTTTCCATATAGGTTTGCTCTTGAGCTTTCTTATCTATTCTTGTGGTGCTATGTGGGTTTTCTCGGTGTCTACCGCTAAAAAAGCATGGGGGGGATTGATTAGTTTGAATTTAATATTTATGGCGTTAACGTGGTTACTTATACAGGTGAATAGCTAATGAAAGGAAGCTTTAGACAATCAATGAAATGGTTGCATACCTGGGTAGGTTTAGTTGTAGGCTGGATATTAGTTTTCATGTTTATTACAGGCACGGCTGGGTACTTTGATGATGAAATTACCCGTTGGATGGAGCCTGAACGACCATTAACAGCAACACATATTGATAAAAGTAAATTATTAGATATTAGCCAGCATTATTTAGAAACACACGTGAAAAATGCAAAAGAATGGAGAGTTATTCTACCCAATAGTCGTGATGCTAATCTTAAAGTAATGTGGCAAGAACAGCCAGAAGAAGGAAAAAGGTTTGGTAAATTTTCTACCAAAGTGCTTGATACTGATACTGGTTTAGCTATTGATAATTTAAGAGAGACTGCCGGTGGCCGTACTCTTTATAGAATGCATTATCGTTTACATTATATGCCGAGTATTGTTGCTTATTGGATCGTGGGCTTTTGTACCATGTTAATGCTGATTGCGGTAATTACAGGTGTTATTTTTCATAAAAAAATCTTTAGTGACTTTTTTACATTTCGAGCTAAAAAAGGACTGATTGGTTGGCTTGATATTCATAATGTATTAAGTGTTACAGCTATACCCTTTCATTTTATGATCACATACAGTGGGTTAATATTTTTTCTGACCACTTATATGATATTAAGTGTAAATATTGGAATAACTGAAACTCAAAAAGATAAATATTTTAATGAGGTGTTTCCAAGAACGGTTGAAGTAGAGAAGTCTGATGACTACCAACCACTTGCCTCATTATCTGATATGTATGCTAAAAGCCATAAATATTGGCAGGAAGATACTTTAGCTTATGTTAAAGTTGAATACCCACTTGATAAAAATGCTCGGGTTAAGTTTACTCGTTGGAATACAGATTTGACCTATAATCCTGACGATGAGTTATTCTTTTCAGGAGAAACAGGAAAACTCTTAGATATAGCAGCTAAACAAGTAACTATGTCAGGTCAAATACATCGAGGCTTTATTTCTTTGCATGAAGGGTTGTTTGCTTCACCAATGGTTCGTTGGTTATATTTAATTATTGGTTTGATGGGGACAGGAATGATAGCTTCAGGCTTGATTTTATGGACCACAAAACGCAAGCCTAAACAAATGAAAAACATCAATGGTCCTGATTTTGGTTATCGGTTAGTTGAACAATTAAATATTGGTACAATTGTTGGTTTTCCTATTGCGGTAGCGATGTACTTTTGGGCGAATAGACTTTTACCCGTAGAGATGGAAAATCGCGCTGAATGGGAAATACATTGTTTGTTTATTATTTGGGCGCTACTGCTTATTTACCCCGCCTTTAGAAGCGGGCTTGTTGCTTGGTTTGAGCAGTTAAAGATAGCGGCTTTTGTTTTTTGTTTTATTCCAGTGCTCAATTATATTACCACTGATAAACATTTAGGTATTAGCTTACCACTAAGAGATTGGAATTATGCGGGCTTTGATTTAGTGATGCTAGTCATAGGTGTTGCTTTTGCGTTTACAGCATATAAAGTTAAAAAGCACATACCTGTTGAGCAAAAAAGTCATGCAAAGCTTACCAAAACTGATACGAATACAAATGTAACAGTAAAGCCTATTTCAACCTTGGCAGTAACAAAGGAAACCAGTTAATGATTTTATTAATGAGCCTGTGTTTTGTTAGTATGAGCTTGTTTTGCTTAGCTATGGATAAACACAGAAAACAAATACTTTCACCTAAATTTATTAACGTTCAATTACCAAATATACTGGTTCTTTCTTTTAAACCTTTAGCTTGGTTGATGCTATTAATAACGTTAACTATCAGTGTTGAGCAATATGGATGGTCGATTGGGCCAGCTGTTTTTTTTGGCGCGCTGAGTGGCTGTTTACTACCATTAATTTTATTACTAACGTACCGAGCAAACCTTATTATTTTAGTGTCTATACTTTTACCTATATTTTTGTTTGTTATGACGCTATGAAAATAAAAGGCTAGCCAGCAAAGTCACTGGCTAGCCTATCAGGGCTACTATTTTAATTATCTGATATTTATCCTAAACAACGCTAACATTCCTTCAGTAAATCCTTCCCACCTACTGAAATCATAATAAGCTTCGCTTTAAGCACAGTTCGTAAATGAGGTTTTTTTCTAATAAACCAATAATGTCAATAGTTGTTATTAGTAATATTATTGTTGTTAATCAGATAAAATACTTTTATTTTTTTTGTTTATCTAATCATTTTGGATAAATGATTTAGCCGTTATTAAAGGCTTGTGGGTATTGGTACGTTAATACTTAAAAGAAAGGAGAATAAGAGAAGTGTTTTATTTTGAGGAATAGGAAAATGATTCTAAAATTGATGATTTAAATGATGTCATAACTTTTAGCATAAAATGTAGATAAGATTAGGTAATGACAAAACTTAATTTTATTGTTGCAAACCAAGTATAAGCATTGTTCACTTCTTTCTATCAACTCAAATCACTACACATTCCAAAGCGGTTCCCTTATAATTACCGTGTTTAAAGATATTTACACTTGAAATATACCGAGAAATAAAATGAGCCAATCGAATGCCGCTGTTGATTTTGATTTTCAATTTCCAGCTAAGCCAGCATTATTAACTAATAATGAAAAAGCACAGTACATAGCTAAAATTAAAGCCCTGTTAATTGAAAAAAATGCTGTGTTAGTAGCTCATTATTATACTGATCCCGAAATTCAAGCGCTTGCCGAAGAAACTGGCGGTTGTGTAGCTGACTCTTTGGAGATGGCACGTTTTGGTAATCAACATCCTGCCGATACATTAATTGTTGCGGGCGTTAAATTTATGGGGGAAACAGCCAAAATTTTAACACCAGAAAAAACAGTATTAATGCCGGAACTTGAGGCTACTTGCTCACTAGATTTAGGCTGTCCAGTTGAAGAATTTACTGCTTTTTGTGATCAACATCCAGAGCATACGGTAGTGGTTTATGCTAATACTTCTGCTGCTGTTAAAGCACGCGCAGACTGGGTAGTTACTTCAAGTATTGCCCTAGAAATTGTAGAAATGCTAGAAAGCGAAGGCAAGCCTATTTTATGGGGGCCAGATCGTCATTTAGGCGCGTATATTGAAAAAGAAACAGGCGCAGAAATGCTAATGTGGCAGGGCGCTTGTATTGTTCATGATGAGTTTAAAGCACAAGCCCTACGTGATTTAAAAATTCAATACCCTGACGCTGCAGTATTAGTTCACCCTGAATCACCTGCTAATGTTGTAGCCCTTGCAGACGCGGTTGGCTCAACAAGTCAACTGATTAAAGCTAGCCAAGAAATGCCTAACCAACACTTTATTGTGGCAACTGACCAAGGCATTTTTTACAAAATGGAACAAGCCAGCCCTAACAAAACTTTTATAGCCGCCCCAACAGGTGGTAATGGTGCTACTTGTCGAAGTTGTGCTAATTGTCCTTGGATGGCAATGAATGGCTTAAAATCAATAGCAGATGCGTTAGAAAACCCTTTGGGCAAAGAGATCTCTGTTGACGAAACTTTAGCAAAAAAAGCCTTAATACCGCTGCATAGAATGTTAAATTTTGCGGCAGAAAACAAACTTAAAGTAAAAGGTAATGCGTAGTTAACCTGAACTCGGCTTATCTTATGATAGTTAATTGAATAAAGTTTCTACAGTCATTCATTTATATTGAGTTATTAAAGGGTTCCACTTGCGTGTTAGTTTCTTTTTCTCTACTATAGCGCGGTTAAAAAATATTGGTGAGCTGGCTGAGTGGCTGAAGGCGCACGCCTGGAAAGTGTGTTTAGGTTTATCCCTAACGAGAGTTCGAATCTCTCGCTCACCGCCATATTTTAAGAAAACCGTTAATTGAAAAGTTAACGGTTTTTTTTTATGTTAAAGCATTTCCTCAATAGTCACTAATGGTATTCGAGTTGATAAAGCATTTAGTGCAATATTATGAATCATTTCATCTATGGTTGTGCAGCAATCCGTTAAAATTGAGACTTTATATTTTTCAGCTGCTTTAGATATTGCAGTATGTGTTACGCAATTTTGAGTCATCATACCGCATATCAATAATTCATCAACTTGTATATCTGAAAGTGTTTTATCTAACGTTGTTTTTTCAAAACTGTCTGCAAATGATTTTATTACTACTTTAGGAAATGGTGATATTTCCATAATTAAAGGATGAATTTTAACACCTTCACTCCCTTTATTAAAAAATGGTGCTTTTCCTTTAGTTGAGTCAGCTATATGTTGAATATAAATTACAGTAATATCTTTTGCATTAGCTTTTTCAATCGCTACTTTAATATTATTGAGTGTTTTTTTTGTATTCCAAAGTGGATATTTACCTCCAGGAAAATAGTCGTTTTGCGGATCGATAATAAGCAGTGCTTTCTTATTCATTTAACTCTCCATTAATTTACAGGTTTATTTTGAATAATTATCGTAAACTTGTAATATAGCTGCTAGTGTCTAAAATGACACAAAACAAGTCAAAAACTACAAAAGTATATTTTAATCAATGAAAAAAATTTCGATTGGTATTTGTTATTATCCTAATGCTTTAAAATCAGCTATCTATGGGTTAGAAGAAATGTTTGTCATGGCGAATAGGTTTTGTAAAGCGCAAGGAATAGAATTTGAACCTATTATATTCAAGACGACAAATAATCTCACACCAAAATTTTCTGTTATTTTATTGCCACCTAGTGTTCAAAGTGATTATTATCTTAAGCCCCAAAGTATTTTAATTGAATGGCTTATAGTACAACATGCCAACGGAACTATTATTGCGTCAGCCTGTGGTGGTGGTTTTATTCTAGCAGCGACAAAGTTGATGAAAACTAGATCTATCACCACACACTGGAATTTATCAGAACTGTTTAAAAAGCAGTTTCCTCATATTTCACTCAATACTAGTGAAATTTTAATTGATCACGGTGATGTTATTAGTGCAGGAGGAATGATGTCTTGGCTAGATTTAGGTTTTGAATTAGTGGCTAAATATTCATCGTTAAATGTGATGAGGCAACTTGGTAAGGCACTTGTCGTAGATACAGCACAAAGGGAACAGCGTTTTTATCAGCAATTCAATCCGTCCTATTTACATGGGGATCATCCCATTATTACCATTCAACAAACAATGAATATTGGGTATATGAAACTTATATCAATTCAAGAATTAGCGAAGCAAGCTAATCTTACTGAACGCACTATGCAACGTCGGTTCTTAAAAGCAACAGGTTACAATCCAAACCAATATTTACAACGTTTAAGAATTCAAAAGGCGTGTGATTTACTAGAGAATTCACAGTATTCATTTGATTGGATCGCTAAACAAGTAGGGTATGAAGACACAGGTGCATGTCGCAAGGTATTCAATAAAACGATGGGTTTAACACCCAAAGAATTTCGAATCAGGTTTGCTAGAAACTAAATTATCTACACTTTATAGTCAAAAAATCAAAGATTTTGATTGCTATCGCTTCGCTCAGCTGTAAATAAAAATCTTATTTTTGACTGTTTTTAGGATTAATCTAATTACTTTTAAATGCAATGCATGCCCACCAATGAGCCTTATTATGTTTTAAGTTTCTGCTGTTACGGGATCAATCATTTTCCGAACTTCGGTTACCTTTGTGGCAGGAAAGCCGCTACGTTCAGCGTGTTCTTGAATGTATGCCTCATTATCGGAAATGTAAATACAGAATGTCTTATTGCCAGCGACATAGGAATGTTCCCATTGAATATTTTTCTGCTCTGATTTCATTTCGGCTAAGATGCTATTAGATTTTTTCGCGGCTTCACGCAGAGCTTCACGTTCGGCTGAGCCGATTTCTGGAATGTCGCGTTCGATTACATATCTTGGCATGGTAGTTCCCCTTTGTATTATGGATTTTTTTATTGCTTAACGAGTTGTAGGATTACTTTTTATATTATTTTTTAATGAAATTACTTTAACTGTATTATTTTTTTTTATCAATCCAAAACATTCACGTTTTTGCCAAATGTTCTCGGGTTGGTTGTGGTGCTTTTAACAGCGTTATTTCAACAAGCCAAAACATTTTTCATACTTGCTCGAATATCGTGACTTGTTAGCCATTTACGGTACAGTGTACATCAATTCAAATTATGCTTTTTTCTCTTTTTTTCTGTGGTATTGTTTTAAAATTCAATTATCAAAAGGCAAAAGAATTAGAACTTTCAAAAGCCTAATACTGAATTCAATTTACCTTATAAATTTTAAAAAATGATGAAGACTTTTATTTATATAATATCGCTAGTGCTCGCGCTTGCAGTACTGGGGCTGTTTGTTATTAAACAGCCTAATGGCGAACCTTGGCTTTCAATAGATGCTTTTTCACCTGGTACAATAGATATTAAGGAAAAAGTTAACCTAGTAACAGGTAAACTTAACAACGTTTATAAAAACATTACATCGCAAGAAAGTGATGATATAAAAGTTTACCGCTGGAAGGATGCAGATGGAAATTGGAGTTATTCAGATAAACCCAATGAAATGAGCAATAGTCAAGAATTAATCCTAAACCCTGATGATGTAATGGTGATACCGTCGTTTGATGCTAGTACTATAAATCAGCCAGAATCTAAGACGGATAAAAGCAAGGCCAAAGCATCACCAAGCAATGAATCTAACTCACCGAGTAAAGTGTTAGATGTGTTTAAAGAAGCAAACAATGTGCAGAAAATAATGGATGATAGGCAACAAACGTTGTCAAAAGCCATTGAAGAAAGCTCTGGTTAATTATGCTACCATCTTCGGCTGAAATAGGTGTCATCGATGCAATTAATTTTTTAATGTGTTTTATCAAGCATATATACTTCAAGCTATTGGTTATATTGTTGTTTGTTAAAGTATTAGTTAGATATTTTTAAACCAAGCACACCAGCAAAAATCAAACAAAAGTAAAATAATTGTTGAAATGAAAGCGGTTGCTCAAAAAAATAATGATTGATGATTGAAATGGATGACGCGCCTATTGCTAACCAAACCAGATAAGCATGGCTAATAGGAATGTCTTTTATTGCTATTGAAAACAACACTAGGCTTAGTGTCATTGATAAAACAGCCAATAAAACATAAGGGATATTTGTAAAAGAGTTAGATTTTTGAATACCAACTAACCAGCCAGCTTCTAAAATTCCAGCAAGAAATAAGATAAACCAACTCATGTAAACACCCTATTAAATATAGGGGTCGTCCCCTGAAAAAATAGAGTGGTGAGGTCGTCCCCACATCGATACTGATTTAATACCGTTGAACCTTAGCAAAGAAAATTTAAAAAGTGAAATTACTTTATTCTCATTTTTTAATTGAAGGGGTAATGAACAAAAATATTGTCAATCATTGTTTCCAATTTACTTTTTTCATTACTTATTTTGGCAAAGGTTCGCAATCCTGCAATTTGAATTTGAACATGTATGGCAAGATCTTTACTATTTTTGTCTTTGTTGATTTCTCCCATGGCTTGGCCTTGTTTAATTAGCTTTATAAATTCACTCGCTATTTCGTTCATGTAAGTTTTTGTTGTATCAATTAAATCTTGATTGTCTTCGGTTAGCTCGCTAATTGTTTTAGATAACATGCACATACCGTTAGGTGAATCCTTTGCGGTATCGACAACTTGAATTTTTATAAATGCCTTCAATACTTCTGTAGGCGATTTATATTTAGCTTTTAGGTTTTCAAGTTGTGTAAGTGCTATATCGGCATAGTTTCTTAATGCTTCTTTAAATAATCCATCTTTGCTACCAAATGCGGCATAAATACTACCAGGGCGCATATCTATTTCAGTTTGTAAATTACGCATTGATGTCGCATGAAACCCTTTTTTCCAATAAAGATTGGTTGCTTTATCTATTACCTTTTGGCGATCAAATTTCGCTGGTTTGGCCATGGTATTACCTTTAAAAAGCATTCTTTGAACAATCGTTCAATTATAGGGAGTTCTTCTTTTAACGTAAAGATAAAACATTTGAACGATCGCTCAAATTAATATTGAGCGTTCGTTCAATTTTATATATAGTTCACTTCTATTTGAGAGAAGCTTGTATTATTTTTAGTTAGACTTTGGTAAATATGCATAGGAGTTATGAATATGAAAAATCAATATGAACCACCTGAAGTATGGACTCACGACGCGGAAAATGGCGGGAAGTGGGCGAGTATAAATCGTCCTATTTCAGGGGCTACGCATGAGAAAACTTTACCCGTTGGCAAACATGCTCTTCAGCTTTATTCCATGGGCACGCCTAATGGTCAAAAAGTTACCATTATGTTGGAAGAGTTATTAGCGTTAGGTAAAGACGCTGAGTACGATGCTCATATGATAAAAATTGCGGAAGGTGAACAATTCTCTTCAGGTTTTGTTGCTATTAACCCTAATTCAAAAATTCCCGCATTAGTGGATCGATCAATTGACGACACTGCGGCCATTTTTGAGTCTGGCTCTATACTTGTTTATCTTGCTGAAAAGTTTGGCACGTTATTGCCAAAAGACGGATTTAAACGTGTAGAGGTGCTTAATTGGTTATTTTGGTTGCACGGTTCGGCACCCTACTTAGGTGGTGGTTTTGGTCACTTCTATGCGTATGCACCCGAAAAATTTGAGTATCCAATCAATCGCTTTACTATGGAAATCAAACGTCAATTAGATTTATTAAATAAGCAATTCGAAAAGAATGAGTTTATTGCTGGCGATGAATTAAGTATTGCTGATATTGCTGTATGGCCTTGGTATGGGAATCTAGTTTTGGGTAATCTTTACGATGCAAAAGACTTCCTCAATGTAAATGAGTATGAGCACGTGCAACGGTGGGCGAAAGCCATGTTAGCTCGTCCTGCGGTTCAACGAGGTGCGATTGTTAATCGAACTTGGGGTAATGAGTGGGAACAACTTGAAAATCGTCATAGTGCTGAAGATATTGATAAAATTTTAGCGTTAAAGCCTGAGTAGTAAGCTATTTATTGTGCACAATAGTTAAGTTTTAAAGGATTCAATATGAGTGAAAAAATTAAATTAGACATCATTTCAGATGTTGTTTGCCCATGGTGTATTGTGGGTTATACGCATTTAGCTGCGGCTATCGCCGAGTTAGGC
Source organism: Colwellia sp. E150_009 (assembly GCF_053543955.1). Taxonomy (NCBI): domain Bacteria; kingdom Pseudomonadati; phylum Pseudomonadota; class Gammaproteobacteria; order Alteromonadales; family Colwelliaceae; genus Colwellia; species Colwellia sp. E150_009. The sequence continues at coordinate 51,574 of NZ_JBHFOM010000023.1, read as the reverse complement.
TTGCAAGATAAAGTAGAAATTGAATGGCAACCTTTTGAACTTAACCCTGATATGCCTGCTGAAGGTGAAGAGTTACGCACCCATGTGGCGAGAAAATATGGTTCATCGAAAGCGGATAGTGATCGTGCAAGAGAAACGATTACACAAGCGGGTGCTCAGTATGGTTTTAACTTTAACTATTTTGATGGTATGAAAATCGTCAATACTTTTGATGCGCATTTGTTACTTGATTATGCATATCAAATAGGTAAGCAAACGGAACTTAAAATGCGCTTGTTTTCTGCCTTCTTCACAGAGCGCAAAGACGTATCTGATAGAAATGTACTGATTAAAGAAGCTGAAACCGTTGGCATCAGCGAAGCACAGTCACACGCTGTATTTGCAGACGACGCACTCAAAAGTAGAGTGAAATCGTCAATTTCACAATGGCAACAAATGGGGGTAAGTGGTGTACCTACGGTAGTATTTAACCGCGAAAGTGCGCTTACGGGTGCTCAACCCCAAGAAACATTCAAGCAAGTGCTGCAGGAATTAACAGCGTGCTAGATGTGATTTTGCATCCCACATTTGCTGAAGAAAACACGGCAGGAATCGTGAATAAAATAATTCCTGCCAGTAAATGCCCCTGATTCACCTTCCTTTAACAGTGCAAAGATTTGGGATTCCGTAAATCGTTTGTTTTTCATCATTATTTTCCGTTGCTTTTAGTGTAACGGATGCTTTTAGTGTAACGGAAAATTTTATTAAATCGATTCTGATTTTACGGGAGGGTTACAGGAGCATTATGAAGTACTCTTTTTATATTGACGCCAAAAGTCACAATTCTTGCTGGGAGCATCGATTTAGGAAGAGGGAAGCTAATTTGACTTTGGTAAGTTTGAGTTGATTGATCATATAATATATCGCTTATATGTATCTCATTAGCTCCATGAGGATTAATGAATTTTGGCTCATCTCCTTGGTATAAGTCTGTTGTCGCTTGGCTTACGGCAAGGGTATAACCATCAGAATCCATCACTAAAATTTCAGTAATAGTGCTGTTAGAGTTGTTTTGTAAATCAGCCAAAAATTTACTTAGTTTAGAATTAATTATAAAGTTGTACAAACCTCCTTGCTCGCCGTTAACTTCGGCATCCCATCTATGATCTAGAGTTTCATAAGCATTTTTAATTAGTTCATCTTTTAGTAAGGTAACTGGGTGCAAATGTAAATAATTTGCCACTTTTGTAAAGTAGTCTTCTGAATAGGTTTTTAATAACTGTTTTTCGTTGTTTGTTAACCGATGAGATATAGGCGCACAAACAAAAATGAATTGGTTGAATTGATCAATTAAATTTGGGTGGTTGGCTAATATTTTATTTGAAAAAACTAAGTGCTCTGATTCATACCGAATAAATAGCCAATGACTTTCTACCGATGCTAAAGTATTTTGAAAATATTTACTTGTATTTATTAAGTTCTTGTCAAAAATAAACGCATCAACTCTTCCCATTTTAAACATATCGAATAATTGTTTTTGTGTACTAACAAGTACATTAATTTCATAATTATTTTCAATAAGCCAAAAGTGTTCAGGGCTTCCTCTTACCGTGCCAATTAACTTTTTATTTGAAATTAACTGAGCGTTATTTATTTTGAAGTTTGACAACCAGTACCATTTTCTAATGGAAACGGGCAAAGTTTTATTATCGTTTTCATTATCTGAATAATTAACAGGAAATACACCATCAATCGTATTTTTTTGTAATTCAACTAATGCTCTTTCTAAGGGATATATAGCAAAAGAAACATCTACGTTGAGTTTATTGAATATACACTCCATTGTATTTATGGACAGACCTTTTACGGTATTATTCTTTACCTGTAAATACGGTGGAGAGCTATAAGTACCAATAAAAAATTTGGAATGTTCATTGGCTGAAACATTGGTAGTTATTATAAGTGCTAGCGCCAATAATATTAAATTTTTCACTCCACTTTAAACCTATCAACACCATCTTTAATATTTTGTGCTAATAATTGTATTTGACTAGAGGTATCATTTGTATCTAAAGATATTTCTTTTGTGACTATTATTTGTTCATTTAAGTCATGTAAATTTCGATTGATTTCGTCAGTAACTGCTGTTTGTTCTTCTGTGGCTGTTGCCGTTTGAATTGACATGTCGCTAACGGTAGTCACACTAGTTAAAATGTTTTCCAACGATAGCTCTGTATCTTTAGATAGCTCAACTGTGCTTGCTACCTTACTAAAGCCATCATCTATTTGTTTTACAACCTTGCTCACCCCAAACTGTAATGATTCAATCATTCCTTGAATACTGTCGGTTGACTCTTGTGTTTTTTGAGCAAGTGAGCGTACTTCATCAGCAACAACAGCAAAACCACGGCCTTGATCGCCAGCCCTAGCAGCTTCAATTGCAGCATTTAATGCTAATAAATTAGTTTGATCAGCAATCCCTCTGATAACATCCAATACACCTGAAATATTGAGAGAGTCTTCTGATAATTTTTTTGTTCCAGTAGAGGCATCTTCAATTGTAGAATAAAGTTGTTCTATTTGAGTAACTGATTCTCCTATTTTGGTTACTCCTTCTTCAGAAAATTGCATAGCATTTTTAGTTTCCTCTGCTGTTCTAAGTGCTATATTTGCTAACTCTTTTGTCGACATACTCATTTCATGTACAGCACTAACAATCATGTCTGACGCTGTATTTTGGGATTCCGCTACGTGTTGTCCTTTTTTAGCAGATGTTTTTAATATATCACTACTAGACGATAACTGGGTAACATCATGTCTGATGTCTAAAATCAGCCCTTTTAAGCTATCAATAAACATATTAAATGCTTTACCAAGCTCTCCAATTTCATCATTTTGTTTTGTTATAATTTTATTTGTTAAATCACCACCGCCAGAGGTTATATCGTTGATACCATCTTTGATCTCGTTCAATCTTTTTATTAATAGTCTTTGGCTAAGTAGCGAAGAGATTATTGTTAAAACAATAATAACTAATGCAATAGCCATTGTTACCGCTTTAAAGTGACGGTTTGCTTCTTCAATTTCTGCTTTTAATAACCCTGCTTTTTTAAATGCACTTTCACCTGCTTGGTCATATAGTTCTCTTAAGGTTGAAAAAAGTTTTTTTGAGTCGCCATTTGCCATAGCTATTGCATCGTTATTATTACCATTATTTTTCATCAAAATAACTTTTTTAACTTCATCAAACCAACGCTGGTAACGACTATCAAAACTATTTAAGGAGTTGAGAACATCAGGATAGTCTTTCATTAATTCTCTATATTTATTAAAACGCTCTTTCGCTTGCTTAGCATTTTCATGTATATCATCAATGAAGGTTGTTGAGGCAGAGGTAGAATTTACCAGTTGTATTTCTGCAACCCTTGCCTGATATAAGTCTCTGTCGGCGTTTAATACGGCATTTATTGCAGGCATAAATTTTTCAGGGAACACATTCGCATTAGTTTCTAGCTTGCTTGTTAATAGGAAATTAGCGTATGTAACTGCGATTAGGGCAATTAGGGCAATAGCTAAAGGAATAGAATATTTTATTTTTATACTGAGGTTGTTAAACATATACAATTGATTTCTAGGTAAATATATTAATAATTATTAGCTTGTTTATCTCTATAAAGCAATAATTTTTGACAATTATCAAAATTAATTAAACGATTAAGATAAATGTCAGGTTACTTGAACTAGAATACCCATATACAAGAAAGGTTAAGTTTTTTGTAAGTATTTGATTTTTATTTTTTTTGTTGATGGGAGATTACATGACTTTATTTTAATTTAAATTTTTTGATTAGATTAATTGTCAATGATGAATTACCCGCCTTTGAACTAATAGATAGCCTGTGATGCAAGCCAAGACGAGTGAGGGGAAGCTACAGTATTATAATAATCAATGAATAATCTGTTACTCATCATTAAAAACGAAAAGGTTAACCATCAAATTTCTTCATCACAAAAAATGCACTAACAATCATGAAAGCGACTGAAATATTACACAAAGATATTGTCAATGCCTACCCTGAAATCCATAAAATTCGGTTAAATACCTTATTTACTTTTGTTCGCTCAGGTTTGCGTGACACTTATTTGATACGAGTTATTTATAAGAGTGGTATGCCGATCAAAGTTACTGTTAATCTAAATGACAGTAATAGTTTTATTGAGGCTGGCTAGTTTGTTATACTCGCCGTCTTAAATTTCATAGGAACTAACCAGTTGTTAACTTTTTTACGTTTTATTTTGATGTCTATTGTTTTTTTATCTATTTGTATTATTTCATGTTTTTATTGTTTATTAAGACCTTTTCATCGAGATAATGTTTATCATACTTCAAAGTATTTAGGTAAGATTACTAAGCTTCTTGGTTTGGGTGTTGAGGTTAGAGTACCTGATTCAATTAAAAATATAGGTCCAGTGATCTACGTTGCTAATCATCAAAGTAATTATGATGTGTTTACTGTTGCTAATGCTGTACAACCTGGAACAGTGACGGTAGGTAAAAAAAGTTTAAAATGGATCCCTATTTTTGGCCAAATGTATTGGTTAACAGGTAACATATTAATTGATCGTAAAGACACAAATAAGGCCATGGGCACTATGAGTGTTACGGTAGATAAAATTATTAAAAATAAACTTTCTGTTTGGATGTTTCCAGAGGGAACTCGTAGTAAAGGGCGTGGTCTTTTACCGTTTAAAACTGGTGCATTTCGTACTGCGATGAAAGCGAATGTACCCATTGTTCCTATTTGTGCGAGTAGCCAAGGAGACGCTTTTAGTTTGGGCCGTTGGAACAATGGAAAAATGATTATAGAACTGTTAGACCCTGTTTACATGCCTGAAGATAAAAACGTTACTGCGCGTAATCTTACAGACCAAGTACATGCGTTAATGAAAGCTAAAATCAGTCAACTTGACGAAGAAGTAGCAAAAGGTAAATAAAATGATTAATGAAGAATTACAACAATGGTTTGAACATACTGATGCACTTGTTGGCGAGTTATTAGAAGATGGTACTAATGAAGAAGTTTATCATACTATTGAGCATCACTTTGCAAGTGAAAATTTTGATTTACTAGAAAAAACCGCTATTGCTGCATTTAAATTAGGTTTTGAAATTGAAGAACCTGAAGAGGCAGAGCTTGAAAATGGTGATAAAGTATTTGCTTTTGATATTGTTACTGAGCAAATGCTAAATGCCGAGTTACTTAAAGCTGAAACAAAAAAAATGTTTGAACTTGCTCAACAATGCAAAGTGGATTACGACGGCTGGGGAACCTATTTCGAAGAATAATACTTTTACATAGGCTAGATAAATACTAAGCCTATGTAATGTTTACAGTAACCTCTTCCTTACAATCGACAAAACCTGCTAAATAAAATACACTAGTGGTCATACCTTATTTGTGTTTTTAGAGAAAATTATATGGCAGTTGTAATTAGTGGTACGGGGTTATTCACTCCTCCTGAAAGTATTTCAAATGATGAGTTGGTTTCTTGTTTTAATACTTATGTTGATCAATTCAATCAAGATAATGAGCAAGCAATTGCTAACGGGGAAGTAGCGCCCCTATCCCATTCAAGTAGTGCCTTTATTGAAAAAGCGTCAGGTATTAAAAGTCGCTATGTTATGTCTAAAGAAGACATATTGAATGTTGATGTAATGAGACCAACCTTTGTTGAACGACCAAACGATACGTTATCATTACAGGCGGAAATTGGCGTTGCTGCGGCAAAACAGGCAATAGCAGCTGCTAATAAAACAGCAGCGGATATTGATTTAGTTATTGTTGCTTGTGCGTATACTCAACGTTCTTACCCTGCTATGGCTATTGAAATACAGCAAGCACTTGGTTGTGCAGGTTGGGGTTTTGATATGCTAGTAGCATGCTCGGCTGCAACGTTTGGTATTATCAATGCCGCTAATGCTGTTCGTAGTGGTACCGCAAAAACGGTACTAGTGATTAACCCTGAAGTATTAACCCCACAAATTAATTACCGAGACCGAGACAGCCACTTTATTTTTGGTGATGTTGCTACAGCCTCTATCATTGAAGATGAATCTACCGCGACGGGTGAGCATCAATTTAAAATTATTGCTGAGCAACCTATTACGGAGTTTTCTAATAATATTCGTAGCAATATTGGTTATATGAATCAATGTAGCCCAGAAACGGCAAAAAATGTTGATAAGTACTTTATCCAACAAGGACGTAAGGTATTTAAAGAAGTATTACCTATGGTGTCTAATTTAATTGCTTCGCAAATGGAAAAAATTAATTTAGCACCTGAAGATATAAAGCGTTTATATTTACATCAAGCTAATATTAATATGAATAATTTTATTGGCAAAAAAGTTTTAGGACGTGATCCAAGCCCTGAAGAAGCGCCCATTATTCTCGATGAATATGCAAATACTAGTTCTGCGGGTTGTATTATTGCGCTACATAAACACCATCAAGGGTTTAGTTCAGGCGACAAGTCAGTATTGTGTTCATTTGGTGCTGGTTATTCGGCTTGTTGTTTAATACTTGAATATGTGTAAATAACGGATATGAATTATCGCTTTAAATAGGTTTGAATAAGCAAGAATAAAAAAGCCACACTTGAGTAATCATTTGTGGCTTTTTATTGGTATAAATCTTTTAATTCAAGTGTTATCCAAAAAATTGATTAAAGAATAATTTAATATAATCTACAATTTTTGAGAAGAAGCTACCTTCATTTACTTCTTGTAATGTTACCAATGGGTATTGAGCAACGTCTTCGCCTTCAAGTTGTAAGAATAATGTACCAACAACCGTACCTTTAGCGATTGGTGCAGTTAATTGTTGGTCTAATTCAAAGGTAGCTTTTAAGTTTTTACGTTGACCACGAGGAATGGTAATAGGGGTCTCTACTAATATTCCTAAATCAACTTCTTCCTTATCACCCATCCAAATTCGGTTGGTCGCAAATTTTTCGCCTGCTGTATAAGGAGTATAGGTTTCGAAAAAACGGAAGCCATAATTGAGTAATTTTTTGCTTTCCACTTTACGAGACCTTTCGCTTTCTGTACCCATAACTACGGTTACAAGACGCATATCCCCCTTAGTTGCTGAGGTAACTAAGCTATAACCTGCGTTAGATGTATGGCCAGTTTTCATACCATCTACATTTAAGCTTTTATCCCATAATAACGAGTTACGGTTATATTGCTTTATCTTGTTGTAGGTAAAAGACTTTTGTTTATAAATAGCATATTCATTTGGCACTTCACGGATAATTGCGCTAGCTAAAACAGCCATATCACGAGGTGTGGTCATATGAGCAGAGCTATCTAAGCCGTGACTGTTTTCAAAGAATGAACTCGACATGCCAAGTTGTTCTGCATGAGCATTCATTAAGTCGGCAAAAGCGCTTTCACTGCCAGCAATATGTTCAGCCATTGCGACACAGGCATCGTTACCTGAAGCAACGATAATTCCTTGATTTAGTAAGCTAACAGGTACTTCTGTACCTACTTCAATAAACATTTTTGATGAATCTGGAAAGTTTTTCGCCCAAGCATTTTCGCTAATTGTTACTTTGTCATCATTAGAAATATTGCCGCTTTCTAATTCTTTTCCGATGATATAGCTCGTCATCATTTTGGTTAAACTTGCAGGGGCTAATTGCATATCGGCATTTGTTTCTGCAATGACCTTACCCGTAGTGAAATCAATTAGAATATAACCTTTGGCATTAATTTGCGGAGCATCAGGAATAATAGTTGCGGCGTAACTAATAGGTGCTATTACTAGAGCTGTGCTTAATAAAGATGTTGTTATCATCTTAATTAATTTATGTGCAATTTTTTGTGACTGTTTGGATGTTTTTAATAGCATAATTATTTAATAGTGAAATGAATAGAATAATGAATTTAAGGTAAACCGTTGAAAGTATACCATCTCTAATTTACTTGGCTATGGTTGATGTGAAGTTAATTGTAAATATTAACTTCAATAACTTAACTAAGCTGTTTGAATGGCGATTGCACGTTATAATTTTCTTAAGTAGGCATTGGGGTAATTGCCCTGTTTTAGTTCTTGTAACAAATTATTGAGGGTTGTGGTATTAAGAATAGGGCCTATCTGAATACGATAAATGCCATCTTTTTCAGGGTAATGTACTGTTTGAGCATGTTTTTCAGCAAGTGTTTTAGCGGTTTCTTTGGCAAATTCTTGCTTGCTTGTTGCAAAAACTTGAATGTAATATTTTTCTTGGTTGGGTGCTTGATTTGATTTTATATCTGTTATTGTGTCGGTTGAAGGCACAGAATATTTTTTCTTTTCAGTTTCTGAATTTGTTAATGGGGTCGTCTTATTAAATTCAGTAATGGCGGTAATTTTTACTTTTGCAGTGCCTGCTTTTAGCATATCAAGCTTATAAGCAGCGCTGTAAGATAAGTCTATAATTCTATTTTCATGAAAAGGGCCGCGATCATTAGCACGAACAATAACTGACTTATTATTAGCAAGATTAGTTACTTTTAAATACGTTGGCAGGGGTAAGTTTTTGTGTGCCGCACTCATGGCGTACATATCATAAATTTCGCCGTTTGATGTTAAATGTCCATGGAACTTTCTTCCGTACCATGAGGCAATGCCTGTTTGTTCAAACCCTTGTGCACTATTTAATACTTTATAATCAATTCCACGTACACGGTAATTTTTATTACCGCCTCTACTATAGGGTTCTGCACGGGCTATCGCATCTTTAAGCTCACTTTCGTTTGGTAGTCGGCTTGGTATGCTATCGTTCGCATGTTTATAGCGTCCTGTGCTACAGGCACTTAAAAGTGTGAGAAAATAGATAATGAAAATTAATTTAAGCATTGAGTTAATTAGTACAAGTTAGCCATTTGTTAACGTTAAATATGAAAGCGCCGATGTGTTCCTACAGCCATTAGCATGCCAAACCCTGCAAGTAATGTCACCATTGATGTACCACCATAACTAACTAAAGGCAGTGGTACCCCAACTACAGGCAGTAAACCTGATACCATACCAATATTTACAAACACATAAACAAAAAAAGTTAAGGTTATGCTACCCGCTAATAATTTAGTAAATGCATGTTGGGCATTTACTGCAATATATAATCCGCGCATTACAATAAATAGGTATACTGCAAGTAGAATACTTACACCAATTAAGCCAAATTCTTCACTAAAAACGGCAAAAATAAAATCAGTGTGACGTTCTGGTAAAAATTCAAGTTGTGATTGCGTTCCTTGTAGCCAGCCTTTTCCATCAATTCCTCCTGAACCAATTGCAATTTTAGATTGAATAATATGATACCCTGAACCGAGGGGGTCTTGTTCTGGATTTAAAAATGTCATGACACGTTGTCTTTGATAATCTTTCATCAAAAACATCCATAAAATGGGTGCAAAAGCTGAAGCTAAACCAGCACATATACCAATTAATTTCCAACTGGCTCCAGCCAAAAAAATAACAAAAATTCCTGAACAGGCAATTAACAACGATGTGCCTAAATCTGGTTGTTTAGCAATAAGTAATGTTGGAACCAACAGTAAAATAAAAGCAAAAATAATAGTTGATAATTTTACAGGTAAGCTACTTTGGCTAACAAACCAAGCGATCATAATAGGCACAATTAATTTCATAATTTCTGAGGGTTGAAACTTCATGAAACCTAAGTCTAACCAGCGTTGTGCTCCTTTACCAACATGACCAAATAGCAATACAGCAACCAACATTAAAATACCTAATACAAATACTGGTACGGCCCACTTTCGATAGGATAGTGGTGGAATTTGAGCAATTACAACCATAACAATAAGCGCTATACCTAATCGAATAGCTTGACGGTAAACAATATCTAAATTTTGTCCTCCAGCACTATAGACGATAAATAAACCCAGTGCCATCAGCGATAATATGCCCAGTAATAAGGGCAAATCAATATGCAATTTTTGCCAAAGGCTACGAACTTTTTGTTCGTCTTGACCTCTATTACCCATTATTCTGCCTCAATGTTTGTTGTGGTTGTATTATGTGACGGGTGAGGGTGCTGGTGTACATTGGCATTGTCTGAGTTATCGTCATTTGAACTAGCATAGTCTAAGCTAGAGGTTATGACTCTATTGCCAAAATATTGATCCATAATTTGTCTTGCAACAGGCCCCGCATTGGTACCACCGCCACCTTTCGATACATTTTCTATTGCCACGGCAACAACAATTTCAGGTGCATTAAAGGGTGCAAAAGCAATGAACATTGCATTATCTCGTTTGTTTTCTTGAATGGCTTTTGCATCATATTTTTCATCTTGCTTAATACGCGCAACTTGGGCTGAACCCGTTTTACCCGCAGCGTCATACTTTGATCCTTTAAACGGTGTATAGGCCGTAGCGCCAACTTGTTGTACAGTGCGATGCATAGCATTGAGAATTAAGTCCCAGTTTTTTTCTTGTTTTAACACTAAAGGGGCTTGTTCTTCATAAATAATTTCTTCGGTTGATGCTTCGTCATCATTCGAACCAGGTAACATAGTTGATTTTAGCAAGTGTGGTACCTTTCGCTTACCACGGTTTACTAAAGTCGTTAGTGCTTGAGTTAGCTGTAAAGGGGTTACTGTCCAATAACTTTGCCCTATACCAACTGATAACGTTTCCCCTGTATACCAAGACTTATTATAGCGAGCGCGTTTCCATTCAATACTAGGCATAATTGCTTTGCTTTCTTCATGAATATCAATACCCGTGTAATCCCCAAAACCAAAGCGCTCCATCATGGTGCTAATTTTAGTTATGCCAAGTTTAAAAGCTAAATCGAAGAAATAGATATTACAAGATTGCTCAATAGCTCTATTTAAATCTACCCAGCCATGACCCCATTTTTTCCAATCTCGGTATTTATTCGGTAAACCTTTTAGCTGATACCAACCTGGATCCCAAATTTTTGTTTCAGGGGTTATTACTTCTTCTTCTAGGCCGGTTAACGCTAAGAAGGGTTTTACTGTTGAGGCAGGAGGGTAACCTTGTACGCTTCGATTAATGAGCGGGAGATCTTTTGAGTTACGTATTTTTTGCCAGTTTTTGTTACTAATGCCATGCACAAATAAATTACCGTCATAACTTGGATTTGAATACATAGCTAAAACCCCACCAGTGCGCGGATCCATAGCAACAACTGCTCCGCGCTTTCCTGATAATGCCCGTTTAGCAATCATTTGTAGTTCAATATCTAAAGTTAAGGTTAAATCTTTACCTGGTGTTGGTGGTGTGTAATCTAACGTTCGAATGATTCTACCTTGGTTATTAATTTCAACTTCTTGATGTCCTATTTTGCCATGTAAAATATCTTCGTAAAACTTTTCAATGCCTAATTTGCCTATATCGTGGGTTGCAGCGTAGTTTTCAGATTTTCCATCTAGCTCAAGTTGATTGGCATCTTTTCTGTTTATTCGAGCAACATAACCTAAGGTATGCGTGGTTAACTTACCAAAGGGATAGTATCGCTTTAAACGTGCATCAACAAAAATACCAGGGAATTTGTGTTGATTAACAGAAAAAATTGCTACTTGCTGTTCACTTAAGCGAGGGTGCAACTCAATTTGCTTGAAACGCCGTTTACGTTTTACTGAATTAAAAAACTTTTCTTGCATGTCTGTACTGATGTCAAGTAAGTCACTAATGTTAGTCACGCTTTCTTGCAAGTTTTTAGTCTGCTCTGGAATAACGGCTAAGCTATAAATAGGTTTATTATCGGCCAGAATCACCCCATTACGATCATAAATAAGGCCGCGATTAGGTGCTACAGGTAATAGTTTAATACGATTTGAATTTGATCGCGTTTGGTATTTTTCATAAGACGCTATTTGCAGTGAGTAGAGGTTACTAAACAACACCAGTACAAGTACGATTACGCCTACGAATGTGATAAAGGTGCGGCGTGCAAATAAATTTGCCTCTGCGCTGTGATTACGGATAATAACGCGACGAACAGCCACTAAGAGTTAACCTTTGTAAATAAAATCTTCACCATCGCAAATAAATTAGCCTTGGCATTCATACAACAACAGAGATTATAAATGATAACACAAAGGGGAGTCACTAGTTATTCTCTATGATACGGGTGGTTATTATTAACGCTCCAAGCGCGATATAAGCTTTCGGCAATAAGTACTCTAACCATAGGATGTGGTAAGGTTAGTGGTGATAAAGACCATTTTTGTTCGCTGGCATTAATACAAGCAGGTGATAAACCTTCAGGCCCACCTACGAGTAGAGCTACATCGCGGCCATCTAATTGCCAACGTTCAAGTTGCATAGCAAGTTGAGGGGTATCCCAGGGGTTACCTTCTACTTCTAATGTAACTATTCTATTACCTTTAGGAATTGCACTCAGCAATTGGTCACCTTCTTTTTCTAAAATACGTGAAATATCGGCATTTTTTCCTCGTTTACCTGCTGAAATTTCTACTAATTCAAATGATAAATCACGTGGAAATCGACGAGAATATTCGTTAAAACCTTGGGTAACCCAAGTAGGCATTTTAGTGCCAACGGCATATAAAGTTAGTTTCATAAATTAATTTTCTACGCCTTACAGAGATAATTATTAGTATCTATTTATTATCATTAAGAGTAATGATACAGCATTTCGAATTTAACGCCCGCAGACGAGAACATATACTGCATGGATGCAGTTAGTTAGAGAATGTTAGATGCACATTCTCCTGTTTACGTACTAAAGCAAAAACCGTAGTTTATACGATTAAAATCTTGGCATTGAATTTTTTATTTTAAATTAGTTACGCAACGGTGATTGTTTTTTATACTAAAAATTATATTAATTTTCAGCCCATAATTGTTCTAAGTTATATTTATCGCGCTGTTCATCTGTCATCACATGCACAATAATATCGCCTAAATCTACTAATGCCCATTCACCTATGTCATTTCCTTCCATTCCGCGTGGCTCAGAACCAGCAGCACGACATTCAATTGCTACAGATTGTGCAATAGACTTCACATGACGGTTTGAATTGCCTGAGCAGATAACCATATAGTCAGCAAAACTCGCTTTGTCGCTAATATGAAGAGAAATGATGTCTCTGCCTTTCATATCTTCAAGTTTTTCAATAACAAAATTCTTCAATTCTTCAGTTTGCAAGGTGTTCATCCTAGTGTCAGGTTTATGGTTTAATTTGGGTGCAAATTGCTGATAATCACAGCGTAAAATTTGCGATAAAGTAATAAGTTACAATTAGTCACTTATTCACTAATTTAATATTGGTTCAGCATAAGTGCGTAATAATAACACTTTTTAACATGATGGTTAACGGTAAAGCTGATTTTTGTTAATAAAATCGAATACTTTTGATGAAAGTAGGTGCGTACAATTTTTTCTGTGAAGTAAACGTTGTCTGATTTCACTTGATGATAAGTTAATATCTAACAAATTTTCACTATTGGGTAGGCTATTTGGCAGTAGTAATATTCCACCCGAACTCATATTTTGTAATGTCTTTACGTTTTCAACTTTGTGTTTTTCTAGCAATAATTGAGTTGTATTATCAATTGTTGTTAATTGATAATTTGGGCGAGTGTTAACGACCAGATGACAAAGCGATAAAATTTCTTTATATTTGTGCCAACGAGAGAAGGTTAACAATGAGTCTAGCCCCATGATGAAATGTAAGCGTGAGTTGGGGTATGAATGTGATAATTCTTTTAGGGTATCAACTGTGAAAGAATAACCATCTCGTGTGAGTTCTCGTTCATCACAATGCAGTATAGGCTCATCATCACAGGCTAATTTAACCATGGCTGCCCGTTGTGTGGCACTGACGTTGGGAGTGTTTTTGTGTGGCGGAATGCTTGCTGGAATCAATAAAACTTTTTCTAATGAAAGATGCGCTGCAACGGCTTTTACAGGTAAGGTATGCCCTAGGTGAATAGGATTAAATGTTCCGCCTAAAATTCCAATGTTATTCACAACTATTTACTCTTAAATATTAATTATTATGGGGGTGTTTAAACGATATTTAACATTAATATTAACCGTAGTTAAGTGAAAAATGTTGCATTGTTTCACCATGATAAAGTGTTACACAAAGATCGGCTAATAAAATAAAAGCATTAAATTCACTGTTGGTTTTGCTGAGTAAATCAATATCTGCTAGTCGTGATATGGCTTGCTTGATATTTTTAAGCGAAATGTGGGTAAGGGCATGCTGATATAAAGGTTTGCGTTTATCCCAAATGCGATATTCTTTATAAATATCATTGAGCGTTTTACCCTGTGCTATTTTGTATATCATGGCATACAATTGATTCATTTCTTTGTGGAATACCCAAATTACTTGTCCTGGCGCTGTGCCCTCCTGCTGTAATTGGTCTAACATTGCGATACATTTTTTACAATTACCCATTAATAAGGCATCAATAATTTGAAAGGGATTAAATTTTGCTTGTTTAATAACTAACTGCTCAGCGGCCTGTAAACTGATTGTCTGATTTTGAGGAAATAGCAAAGACAGCTTTTGTAACTCTTGTGCTAAAGCGGGTAAGTTGCCCTCGAACAGTTCTATTAATAATAAGGATAACTCGGGCGCTAGATTTACATTGAAATATCTGGCTTGACTTTGCAACCAACGAGGTAAGCTTTGAACGTCAATGTCGTATATAGGTACATAGCAACCTAGTTGCATTAAGGTTTTGAACCATTTTCGGTTAGCACTTGGGCCGTCAAGTTTAGGGCCGTGGAGTATAAAAATTACATCCTGAAGTGCTGCATTTTTCTCAAGTACTTCACTTAAAGCGAGTAAGGCTTTGTTGCCACTATCACCTATTTTTATCGTGGTAAATTCAACTTCGATAATACGCTGACTAGCAAATAAGCTCATAGACTGATATTCGTCCATCAACTGTTGCCAGTCAAATTTATTATCGCTACTAAAACGGATAATTTCGCTAAAACCTTGTTGTTGAGCATGGTTTTTTATTTGGGCTAAACTATCATTTTTTTGCCATGGTTCATCACCAAATACTAACCATACAGGTTTAAAGCCTTGCGATAAGGTTTGCTGTAGTTTGTTATGGTAAATTTTCATGGATGCCTTATGCTATGTAAATATAAACAGTTAATTGTTAGCGTTGGATCCTCGCCATATCGCGTAAAATCTTATCAGCGGCTGATTGTCTCATTTCTCTGAGTAGTAATGATAATTCTCGAGACTTTGCCAATGCTAAATTAGGATCATCTTGATAATCACGGTTTAGTTCGAAACGAAAATTTTGTGGTTCTTCAATAGGGTCACCGTCTTTCGGTGCGAAACGTAATTGGTAATTTACGGTGTAAATTAATTCATATTCCGCCACTTGCCCGTTTTCAAATACAGATAAGGTTCTTCTATCAAGTTTATCTGACATTATGCGTAGTTCAGGTGCTTGAGCATTTTTATGTTTTAGCACATTAACTTGGTTGCGAGATAGGTGCTGCTTAACTAAACGCGTTAATTCTCCATGAACATCACTGGAACTCACGTACAATGTTTGTAATTCATCGCTAAGTAAATAATCACCGCGCAGGTGAAATCCGCAACCTCCTAACCAGCTTGCTAGGAGTATAACGAGGTAAATACGACGAGTTTGTCTCGTCATATTTACGCTGACACGGTGCTTTGATGATAAGAGCATATTAGTTAGCCACAATGTTCAATAATTTCCCTGGAATATAAATAACTTTACGAATAGTGTTGCCGTCAGTAAATTTCAACACATTTTCATCATTTAAACCTAAGGCTTCAACGGTTTCTTTAGTGGCATCAGCTGCTACTGTTATTTTCGCGCGCAATTTACCGTTAACTTGCACAATAATCAGCTTTTCATCTTCAACTAATGCACTTTCATCAACAATTGGCCATTGTGCATTTTCAACCGTAGTATCTGTGTCGTTGCCTATTTGTTGCCACAAATAATGGCACATATGCGGTGTGATTGGCGTTAACATTAATACTACAGCGCGCAATGATTCTAGCATAACGGCTTTGTCTTCCATTGACGCCATTGATGCTTTGCTTAAGTGATTCATTAATTCCATTATAGCTGCAATAGCGGTATTAAAGGTGTTGCGACGACCAATATCGTCGGTTACTTTAGCAATGGTTTTATGTAATTCACGACGCAGTTTTTTCTGTTCTGAATTTAATGTTAATGCGTGAATATTAGTAGTAATGGACTCATTGGTTGTTATTTCAGTAAAATCGTGAATAATTTTATAGACACGTTTAACAAAACGGTGGGCACCTTCAACACCCGCATCAGACCATTCTAACGTTTGTTCTGGTGGTGAAGTAAACATAATAAATAAACGCACAGTGTCTGCGCCATATTTATTAATAACTTCTTGCGGGTCAATACCGTTATTTTTAGATTTTGACATCTTACTCATACCAGCAGAAATAACGACTTCTCCATCTGTTTTACTGATGGCTGAAACCACGTGGCCTTTTTCATCACGTTCAACGGTAACGTCACTTGGCGCAATCCATTCTTGTGCGCCGTTATCTGCTTCACGGTAATAAGTATCAGCTAATACCATGCCTTGGCATAATAATTTTTTGTAGGGTTCATCACATTCAACTAAGCCAACATCGCGTAATAATTTATGGAAAAAACGCGAATAAAGTAAATGTAAAATAGCATGCTCAATACCACCAATATATTGGTCGACAGGCAACCAGTAGTTAGCTTTTGCCGAATCAAGCATTTGTGTATCATCGTTGGGTGAACAATAACGTGCGTAATACCATGAAGATTCCATAAAGGTGTCGAAGGTATCAGTTTCACGTAGTGCGTCTTCACCATTAAAAGTGGTTTTTGCCCATTGTGGATCATCTTTAATAGGAGAGGTTACACCATCCATTACCACATCTTCTGGCAATACAACGGGTAACTCATTTTCAGGCACGGGCACCGATTCACCATTAGCAAGGTTAATGATTGGAATGGGCGCCCCCCAATAGCGTTGTCTAGAAACGCCCCAGTCTCGTAAACGAAAGTTAGTGGTGACTTTTCCTTTATTTTCACTGGCTAATTTTTCACTGATCGCCTTAAATGCTTGCTCAAAATCCAAACCGTCAAATTCACCTGAATTAATTAACATACCTTTTTCAGTGATGGCCGCTTTACTGATGTCATCGGCTTCTTGGTTATTTTCATTTGAGGTAGTAATTACTTGCGTAATTTCAAGACCATATTTTTTGGCAAATTCATAATCACGTTGGTCATGCCCTGGTACTGACATTACCGCACCTGAACCGTAGTCCATCAAGACAAAGTTGGCCGCCCAAATGGGGACTAATTTACCCGTAAGTGGGTGAATTGCTTTAAAACCAGTATCAACGCCTTTTTTCTCCATTGCAGCCATGTCGGCTTCGGTGGTTTGATTGCTTTTGCATTCTTGAATGAAGCTTGCAAGCGCAGGGTTTTCTTTCGAGGCAATTAACGCTAACGGATGTTCAGCAGCAAGTGCTACATAGGTTACGCCCATTAATGTGTCTGGACGAGTGGTGTATATGTCAAAGCTTTCTTGTTTGCCTTCTACTAGACCGTTTACTTGAAAGGTCATATCAACACCTTGCGAACGACCAATCCAGTTGCGTTGCATGGTTTTTACTTGCTCTGGCCAATCGGTTAATTGGTCTAAATCATCCAATAATTCTTGGGCGTAATCTGTAATTTTAATAAACCATTGAGGAATTTCTTTCTTTTCAACAACTGCGCCAGAACGCCAGCCGCGACCATCAATAACTTGTTCGTTTGCTAATACGGTTTGATCAACAGGATCCCAATTTACTGAAGAATTTTTCTTATAAACCAAACCTTTTTCATAAAGTTTAGTGAAAAACCATTGTTCCCAGCGATAATAGTCTTGTTTACACGTAGCGAGTTCTCTACCCCAATCGTAACCAAAACCAAGGGATTTTAATTGGTTGCGCATGTAGTCAATATTTTGATAAGTCCACTTACCGGGAGCACTTTTGTTTTTAATTGCTGCATTTTCAGCGGGTAAACCAAAGGCATCCCACCCCATCGGTTGCATTACATTTTTGCCTTGCATGCGTTGATAGCGCGAAATTACATCGCCTAAACTGTAATTGCGAACATGCCCCATATGTAAACGCCCACTAGGATAAGGGAACATAGCAAGACAGTAAAACTTCTCTTTACTGTCATCTTCTACGGCTTTAAATGTATCATTTTCAGTCCAAAAATTTTGTACTGTCGCTTCAATTGCTTGGGGATTATAAATGGCTTCCATTAAGGGGTCTCTAACGCTATATTTAGGTATTGTCTCGTGAATTTTATCTGCTTAGTTTATGATAAGAACAGTATAAAATGCGTAATACACTTGAGTTTAAATTATCGCGATAGAATACCTTATCTGGCTAGTTAACAACAAGCTTAATTGGTAATTTTGTCTATACTATTAGTCAAAATTACAAACAAAAAGAACAGGAATGTGCTATGACAAATGAAAAAAATTATCTTGTACAAATATATCAAGATCTCAGCAACTGGCTTGATGAAGCAAAAGAGCTGCAAAAACCCAAAGTGATTGAGCTGCTCAAACAGGCTAAACTTTATGCCAAAGCGGCGGAAGAGTTATCAGAAGAAAAAGTAAATCAATTTACGGAAAATTTAAAATATGATTTACATGACTTTTATCAACAAAATCAATCGCAAGCGAAAAACTCAACCTATTTAGGTTTACTCGAAGAAACATTATGGTCGAACCTTGCTCAATTAACTGATAAATCGCAAGTTGAATGGGCAGAATTAGTTGAAGATTTTGAACATGATGGCGTATATAACACTGGCGACATTATTGGGTTTGGCGAGTTGGCTTGCCTTCAATGTAATGAAAAGCTTCATGTTATGCACGTAAGTGAGGTACCCGTTTGTGCTAAATGTGGCGGTACAAGTTTTACTCGTTTACCGCTAGACCCTTAATTGTCAGTGAGTTTTTATATTGTGAGCAAAGCGGTTAGCGGGTACAATATGGCAATCGCTTTCTCTATCTTAAAAAGCACATTTCTCAAGGACATACATGACCACAACACCTGCTTTACAATGTAAGCTTACTGCAGCACAACTTAGCGCAACTTTATCAGCAGCGCTTTTTTCTCAAAATACTCCCTCAAGTGAAATAGAACAAACGTTTGTAGGCCATGAACGCGCCAAAGAAGCGTTAGATTTTGGTCTGTCAATGTCGTCAGTTGGGTTTAATGTGTTTGCCATGGGAGAGCACGGAACGGGAAGACAAACCCTAATTCAGCAACTGTTAACTAAGTTGGCAAAACAACAACCAACCCCCACTGAGTGGTGTTACATCAATAACTTTGATGAAACTCACACGCCATATAAGCTTTATGTAAATCCTGGTGATGGTAAACAACTTTTATCGCGCATGAATAAATTTATTGATGAGCTGATGGATTTGTTCCCTGAAATTTTTGATAATCCCGGATATCAAAGGCAGAAGTCGGCCATAGACCGTGCTTTTAATAAAAAATATGATGACGCAATTTCTGAAGTTGAAAAAATTGCTTTAAAAAACAATGTCTCGTTATTTGAAGAAAATGGTGAGGTTGGCTTTTCACCCTTAGTTGATGGCAAGCCATTAAATGATAAAGAGTTTGCTAATATTAATGAAGCTGATAGAGCAACTTTTTATCAATTATTAGCAGAGCTTGAAGTGGTGCTTGCTGAGCAATTACTTGAACTACCATTGTGGAAGCGTGAGTCATCAGATTTATTGCGGAAGTTGAAAAATGAAACAGCAGCGCAAGCGATAAAACCTTATTTAACCGAATTAGAGCAAGAGTTTAGTGAAAACCCAGGTATTTTAAAATACCTCAGTAAAGTTAGTAATCATGTTGTTGATGTTTCATTAGAAATTTTGGTTAATGATGAAGATGATGCGCCAAATGATAAAGAATTACGTAAGCTGTTGGTTGAACGCTTTTTACCTAACTTACTCGTGGCACGCAGCATTGATGAAGGTGCTCCCGTTGTTTACGAGCAAAACCCTACCTATCAAAACTTGTTTGGTCATGTTGATGTTTCTAGTTTTCAAGGCAGTACTTACACAAGTTATCGATTAATTCGCCCAGGGGCTTTACACAAAGCAAATGGTGGTTATTTATTGCTTGATGCAGATAAATTGTTAACACAGCCATTAGTGTGGTCGCGTTTAAAATTAGCGTTAAAAACAAGGCAAATTACCATAGAAAATCCTTACTCTGAACTTAGTCAACCGGGAGCGTATAGCTTACAGCCTGAGAAAATACCGCTGCAAGTTAAAGTGATTTTATTAGGTGATGCTGAAATTTATTACACCCTGCAAGATTATGATCAAGAATTTACAGAACTATTTAGAGTGCTGGCTGATTTTGATCATTACTTAGACAAAAATGATGACAATTTAATCGCGTTTGGTAATTTAATTCGACAACGTGCTTATCGGCATAATTATCCTAATATTGATGACGAAGCAGTGCTTGAATTGGTTCGTTATGCATTAAGGCGAGCAGAACACCAAAATAAAATTTCTGCCAATATTGTTCAGGTTAATGATTTATTAGATGAGGCTCACTATTGTTGGGAAAAAAATGGCGCCAAACGTACATTAACCGCAGAACATGTTGCCATGGCATTAGCCGCCAAAAAACGTCGTACAGGTAGACTAAGCGAAACCTGGCTTGATGAAATTAAAGAGCAACAAGTATTAATTAGTACCGAAGGTGAGTTTATTGGCAAAGTGAATGGCCTAACGGTATTAGAAATTGGTGATAGTGTATTTGGCACGCCAGCCCGCATTACGGCAACAGTATATGCCGGAAGTGAAGGGGTTACCGATATTGAACGTGAAGTAGATTTGGGTAAGTCGATTCATTCTAAAGGTGTGCTGTTATTAACGGGTTACTTAGGGCACAAATATGGTCAAAACTTTCCTGTTTCTATTTCAGCTAATATCGCAATAGAGCAATCTTATGGTCATATCGATGGCGATAGCGCTTCAATGGCAGAACTTTGCGCGTTAATTTCTGCCGTAACGCTATTACCAATAGATCAAAGTTTGGCAATTACTGGCTCGATAAATCAGCATGGTGAAGTACAGTCTATTGGCGGTGCCAATGAAAAAATTGAAGGTTTTTTTCAATTATGTAAAGACAAAGGCTTAACAGGAAAACAAGGGGTAATTATTCCCAAAACAAATGTTATTAACCTGATGCTAAACACAGAAGTTATTGAAGCAGTAGAACGTGGCGATTTTGCCATTTATGCTGTTGAATCTATTGACCAAGCGCTTGAATTATTAATGGCAACCCCAGCAGGAACAATGAGCAGAACAGGACGATACCCTAAAAAGTCTATTCATGGTTTAGCCTTGGCTAAGCTCTCTCACTTTGCCCAACTGTTAGATGGTGATGAAGAATAAGGTGCCCCAACTGAAGTTATTGTTACAATGTATGTTACTAAATAATTAAGGGTTCTATCAAACGGGGTAGGACGCTACAGACCAGTAAATACGGTTAATTCGTTGATTTTAGATGAAAAAAAGACGCCCTAAGACGTCTTTAATCTTATTGTTGGTGGAGCTGGCGGGAATTGAACCTTTGTAATTCATTTTACTTTCAAAGCCTTATATTTATTACTGTCAAAATACTGCTGTTCTGATGTTATAAAAGAAGATAAATTATTTTTTTTCATTATTGTTAATAGCCTCACTTTCTGCCATATCCAAAGCCATTGACCAGTTTTTAGAAACAAGATAAATAGAAACACCTACAAAGAACCATGATAATAAAGCCAAAATTAAACAAATAGATATGAAGTAAGCATTATCACTATAACCAATAGAAATTTGGCTTAAGGCACTTATAAATGAAAAAACAATTGATAATATTAACCAATCTTCTGTCCCTTTTGTCGTCGTTGTTTTACTGCATCCTGATATTGACTTAGATCGTAGTAATCCTCTTTCATTGTTTTAATTATTACAGACTTCATTGAAAACAAAAATGACCCCATAGTAAAACCAGAAATAAATAGGGCAGTTCTAAACTCTTGATGATATTTTACTATTTCACAAACACTATCCATGTTAATTACTCTTGTAACTCTTTTGACTGATTTTGGATATCTGCTTCAAGCTGGGCGTTGTAATCTTTAGCACTAAAAAGCTTCCAAGAAGTGTCGCCTTTTACTCCAAATATTTCAGTTTGACACACTACACTCTTCAATTATTTTTACCAATGCAGCGCAGCTTGTGTAGTTTTTCCATTTAGTTGATGGGAGCAAGTCAACATAATCATCATAATCAATTTTACCAAAATTATCTTGGTTATCACCAACTGCTAACTCTAGAGCATCACCAGAGTGTGAAAGACCTATTAATCTTAATGTTTGCTCTTTCTTCCAAGAAGAAAACGGCTGGAAAATAGACTTCACCAATCTTTTTATTTCTTTTACAGGACTATCTTTATGAAGGTCTAATTGTAGATGTGCTTTTTTTGTCATAGGTTCTATTGGAGTAAAGCAACCAGCATCATCCAATGCATTATCAGCTCGAAGAACTATTTTATGAATCTCTCGGTATTTTGGAAGCAAGTTTTCTAAATCTGATGGTGTAACTAGTATTTTTAATGAGAATTGACCCCAGAACATTTCCCTCGCTTTTTTATCAACATTATCAATATGTTTTTTACCGAATTCAGTTAGTTGATTTTTTCTATCTTTTATTTTGTTAAGCCTGACAATTTCATGTTGTTTTCTGAAAAGCTCATTTATTGAAGTAGGTGAAGCAGAACCATTATAACTGTATAACAAACCTTTGTTAGTTAAAGGGTTTAAACAAAAAACGCAAACTTCTGTACCGTGCTCACCTGCCTTTAGCTCAGATTTGTTTATTATAAGATCTCCTTCGGAATCTTTCTGAGTAGCCAATGATTTTTTATTAGTTTTATAAGTAAGAATTAACCCACAAATATAACTATCGACAACATCTGTAAGCAATATGTGTTTTTTGCTATAAATCGCTATCTCTTTTTCTTCTATAGTTTCTAGTTGCTGAAAAAATTCACCAATTGAAATGTTTTTTGCAATCTCTAGTTCAAAACCAACAATCTTAACTCTCATTTTCCATCCTTAAAAAACAACTACAACATATATTATTCATAATATTCACAAATAATATAAAAGTCACTTGATTTCATATGTCTAAAAGGATTAATGTGTACATTTGTACACAATTAGATGATTTCTTAATTTTTAATGTTATTTATTACTAATGGTTATCTGGTATCCACCGTGCATAAGTGCTTAGTGTCATAGCTATGTCACTATGACCTAATTGTTTGGCGACCCAAGCAATTGGCTCGTTTTCAGTTAACATAGTTGAAGCATAGGTATGACGAGTGTTGTATTTCTTGCGAAATTTCACGCCTGACTTTTTAACAGCAGGAACCCAACCACGATGATAAATAGCGCGGTCATCACGCCAAGGTTGCATTTTTTTAGGGGTAATGAAAATGCGATCTTGCTCTATTGGTAGAAGTGTTAGTTGTGCATTTAATGCTGCTAATGCTTGCGAGGGTAATTGGTGGGTACGTTCATCTGACTTAGTTTGAGTGCCTTTCATACGGCCTTTAACTAAAGCTTTTCTAACAAAAATAACTTGCCGCTCTAAATCAATATCATAACGGCTAAGTGCTAAAAGTTCACTTATTCTAAGGCCAGTCCAAAAAGCAAATTCATACAAGTTACGCACATAGCCTGTCATTTGAGCTAATATCTTTTCACGTTCACTAGTTGTAAATGGTTCAGGTTCAGCTTTAATATGTTTAAAGCGACTTACCCTTGTCATAGGATTACTATCAATTACTTCATCAATATAAAGCTCTTGAAATACTGAATGCATGATGATATTGGTGCTAAATCATGGTTATGCTTTGTGCCATATGGCTCAAATGGGAAAAAGAGAAATGAATATTTTCCTCAATTAAATAATATCGAAAAAGTATTGCCTGAAATAGGTAAAGGCACATCAAGTATTGATTATCGCGTTAGTCAACTCAAAGACACGTCAAAGTTAGTGAAACGATTTGCAAACTTTAAGTTTGATGGTAAAAACCGTTGGTTACTTCCCTCTTTAGTTGCAATGACTTATATCGCTTTTCTAGTATTGCTATTCACAAGTACAGGCGTATTACCTAAATCATGGCAGTAATTCGTGAAATTAGAACCGTCGTCTATGAAGGTATTTTCCCTATTTGTCAGGGTAAAGTAGATGTGATTCAAAGTGGCAAAGAGTTTCATTCAGCGTTTAATTGGGCAATGCCAAGAAGCTCGTTATGAACATTTATTCAGTTTTGATCATATAACAAAAAAAGGAAAATCGCTTAGGTAGCGGTGCTATTCACTTATACAACGTGAAAAAATATTTTCTAGCAATGAATAATCACAATGAACACTGTTGATATTGGCTTGTATCCATTCGTCTTTATTTACATTTGCCCATGAAATTCTATAACCACAATTAACAATGATATGCTCAAATAATATCCTTTGTGAACGGCCATTACCTTCTCTGAATGGGTGAATTATATTCAGGTCACCATAGAATTCAGCAATTTTTATAACCAAATCTACAATTGAAATATCTTGATAGTAATTATCTTTAGTTAATATTTTGAAAAGTTTATCTGTTTCATGTTGGATATATTCAGGACGACAAAACATGGTATCGCCCTTGTTCATACCTATTGTTCTAAGTTTTCCAGCCCAATCGTATAAATCACCAAAGAGGTTTTGGTGAATATTTTGTAAATAAGGGAAATCATAAGGAGGTGGAGCAAAGTCAATTAAAGCAGAAGAAATATCACTAATTTCATTTTCTGCTTGTTCAAGAATTATAGAGTTTTTGATGTTCAATTTATTAATTAAAACATCAGTGTTTTTGTAACAGTATGGGTCGTTACCAGTGCCATACTTGAGTGATGTCATTTAAGACGCTAAAGCCTTATATTTAGCAATTACGCTTTCTTTGGTCATAGCTTTGTTATTTGTACTTTTAACATCAACGCCTTCTAATCTCATGCTTTCACGGTAATTAGCGGAGCGTGTTTGTCTTACAAACTCAATTTTTTCAGCGAGGCTTGTTAACGCCATAAGTTCACCTAAATATTGGTTGAGATTTAATATATTCTACCTGTAAATATACTATATAAGCGTGTTCTATTCAAATGAACAAAGATGCCAATGAGGCGTACCGTCATAATGTGGCTCTACAACTCTAAAACCATAAGGGGATATTTTTCTTTTGTAGGGCAGAGCGAATCAGTTTCCAATTATTATTAAAATAGTCGTTTACTTCTTTAGGTGTTGCACCGTTAAATTTAGGATTTGATTTACTGGATGATAAAACAGCATGTATTTTTGACGGTGAAGTAAGTGTATAGAATTCCCCTGTATGCCCCATTTGACTTGCTACTTCTTCAAACCCTCTAATGCGTGTCATTAGTTCAGCTTTACGTATTCTAGGATTAGAGACTGATTTTTTGTAAATCTCTAATAGGCTAAAAGTTTGACCATCTTCATTGGTGATTTGATTTGCTAATGCATTAGCGAAGTAAGGATGACGTTTAAATATTTTATTTCGGTATGAATAACACTCGCGTGTGCCAATGTCATTTAAGGACGATGGCAAAATCGTGCCATTTTGTAGCCCAAACAGGACTATCTGAGACCAATTTGGTTCCAGAAACAAAAAAGCCATAGCCTTTAGAATCAAAGGCTACAGCTTGGTTTTGTTGACTTACGTCAACCATGAGTTTGGTGGAGCTGGCGGGAATTGAACCCGCGTCCAAAAAACCTACATCCTCGGTACTACATGCTTAGTCGATTATTTGTTTAACCAATTAGACGCCAGTCGACAGGCTTCGTCATGGTGAGCTTGATACTATTTCGCGGTTCAGCCTCAAGCATGCTTCCCTCGCTAACCTATTTGGGGTGACCATCAATCCTCTAACCAATAGGTGAGATTTCAAGGTGATGGCTAGCCTTAGGCGGCTAGTGCGAACGTTTCGTCGTTTGCAATTATAGTTTTGCGGCTTTTTACCAGGCCAACCGCCCCTGGGCATGCACCTTGGGTTTCGTGAATCTTGTCGAATCCTGAATCAGCCCCAAAGTTTTACTAACGTTTACGTGTTAGCAATATTTTAATTATACAGCGTTTTACTAAATAAAACCAAGATAAATAAATGAAGATTACTTCAAATCTTTATTTTTCATCATGCGGCCTTGTTCAACTTTCCATTCTCGGTCTTTAATATCAGCACGTTTGTCATGGTCTTTTTTACCTTTACCAAGATAAAATTCCAATTTAACCCAACATTTTTTCCAGTACATTGCTGTTGCAACCAGTGAATAACCGTCTCGTTCAACCGCACCAATTAGCTTATCTAATTCTCTGCGATTTAGCAGGAGTTTCCTAGGTCGAGTGGGATCACAAACCACATGGGTAGATGCTGAGATAAGTGGGTGAATTTCTGCGCCCACTAAATAAGCTTCACGGTCTTTAATATGTACAAAACACTCGGAAATATTCACTTTACCTGTACGGATGCTTTTTATTTCCCAACCTTGCAGGCTCATTCCGCCTTCAAACTTGTCTGTTAAGGTGTAGTTGTGCCTCGCTTTTTTGTTCAAAGCGATAGTATTACTGTTCGATTTGTTACTTGATTTTTTCTTTGCCATTTTGAATTCCATGATTAACGGCGGTGATTATACCTACAAACTAGTTTTTTTATATAATAAATTTCTGTTTTATATAAAAAGGATGGCGTTGATATTACTTTAAATGACGTTATTGATAAATGACAGGTTTGATATAAGCGCTACTTTAATAGTTAGCCGATCATTTTTATCTGGTTGCGTTAATTACTTTACTTAGATATTTCTGATAAAATAAATTTTTCCATTATTTATTACTACCTCTTAATGAATTCACCTATTTCTTTTACTAGTAAATTTACTTTAGATAAAGCCCATTTTAATGAGTGCTTTAGTGAGTCTACCACTCAAGAGCCTTCATTAAATGTTTTTTTTAAATCAGGCGTTTTAATGGTGTTTGGATTAATTATTTTGTTATTTACCCCCGTAAATGCTTATGCTGGTTGGTTTGTTGTTGCATTAGGAATATTAGAGGCTTTAAGTATTTATTATAAACAGCCTTGGTGGGTGTTACGTCAAACGTTAAGTAAAGCGTCAGGTAGCGAAGTAACACTAACAATTGACGAACAAGGAGTATTAAGTGATTCTTTTTATAATAAAGGCCGAATATTATGGCAAGATGTAACATTAATTCAAGAAACTGACTTGGGTTATGTTTTGCATTTTACAATTGGGAAGAGTACAAACAAAAACTATTTATCAAAATCATACTTATCAAACGATGCTCAAGCTTATATTAAAGCGCAAATGACTGCTTCATTATTAGCAAAGTAATTTGTATATACGTAGGTTGGTTATGTTTAGTTACATAACTTTTATTCTTTTCATATCAAGTCATTCGTTAAAAATAATAGGCTGTGATATGCTTAGTTATCTTTTTTATCATCTTACTTTTAGTAACAATAATTAAATGTTTCAACCTGTTAGCCTATTTATTGGTTTACGTTATAGCCGCAGTAAAAAACGCACTGGCTTTATCTCATTTATTACTTTTTTTTCAACCGTTGGTATTATGCTTGGCGTTGCCTCGTTAATTACGGTTGTTGCGGTAATGAACGGATTTGAAGGTGAATTAAAGAAGCGTATTTTAGGTATTGTGCCCCATGTGATTGTTTCGCAAACGTTAGATAATACACAAAAAGGAAATTTTACCGCATGGCCTCTTTTAAGAAAGCAATTACTGCAACAAAATCATGTAGAGCAAGTAACGCCATTTTTAAGTAGTGAAGCACTCATTCAATCGCCTGAAAATTTACAAGGGGTTTTATTACAGGGAATTGTACCTGAGTATGAGCAGTCAAATATTATTAGTCAAAATATAATCCATGGCACTTTAAATAGCCTATCAGAGCAACCCTATAGCATTGTAATAGGCCAAGCGTTAGCGAGAAAATTAAATGTGTCTTTACACGATAGCATTCGTATTGTGTTACCCAATAAAACTGTATTTACTCCACTAGGAAGAATGCCTGTTCAACGTAAATTTGTTATTCGAGGTGTTTTTGATGTGGGTTCACAAGTTGATGCTACAATGGTTTATGTGCACAGCAAGTATGGTGCAAAGTTATTACGCCGTAAGGGCGATGGAATTGATCAATTACGGCTTTATTTGGATGATGCTTTTAATGCAAAACAAGTTGTGCAAGCGTTAAGCCTTGATAGCCATTTCACACCTTCAATTGACAAACTCACTATAACTACATGGTATGACACGCAAGGCGCGTTATTTTCAGCTGTTAATATGGAAAAGAAAATGATGTGGTTAATGCTGAGTTTAATTGTAGCGGTAGCTGCATTCAACATTGTTTCGGCTCTTGTTATGGTTGTTATTGAAAAACAAGGTGAAATAGGCATACTGCAAACGTTAGGCTTGTCAAGAATAGGCATAGTTAAAATATTTATTACTCAGGGCATGGTGAATGGTTTGTGGGGCGTAACGTTAGGGAGTTTTTTTGGGGTGCTAATTGCCTTAAATCTTAATGAAATATTGTCAATATTAGGGATAAATATTTTAGGTGGAGGCACCACAGTGCAAGCACTTCCTGTGCAGCTGGAAGAAAGTCATGTGTTAGTGATTATTTTATCCGCATTAGCTATGAGTTTTGTGGCAACTTTATATCCAGCATTTCAAGCATCGAAAACTCAACCAGCAGAGGTTTTACGTAATGAGTAGTGTTTTGCATTGTAAGCAATTATCAAAGTCTTACCAGCAAGGGGAAATTGAAACTCATGTTTTAGATGGATTAGACCTTACCGTTGAAAAGGGCGAATTACTCGCTATTGTGGGAAGCTCAGGGTGTGGTAAAAGTACTTTTTTACATCTTGCTGGTGCCTTAGATTTACCTACTTCAGGTGAGGTGTTTATTAATGGCGTTAATATTTTAACGTTATCAGACAAAGAGAGGGCAGTATTTCGAAACCAACATATTGGTTTTATTTATCAATTTCATCATTTGATGATGGAATTTACCGCCCTTGAAAATGTCGCTATGCCTTTGTTAATAAGAGGAGATAAGCCTAAAGAAGCAACCGCAGCGGCTTTAAAAATATTAACAGAAGTAGGGTTAGCTCATCGCATTAACCATAGACCAAGTGAATTGTCTGGTGGTGAACGCCAAAGAACTGCTATTGCTAGAGCGTTAGTGACCGAGCCAGCGTTAATTTTAGCAGACGAACCCACTGGCAATTTAGACAGCGACACTGCTGAGCAAATATACCAATTAATCCGTAGTTTAAATCAACGTGTTCAAACAAGTTTTGTTGTGGTTACTCATGACATTACGTTGGCAATGAGAATGGACAAACAATTAAAATTGGGTCATGGTAAGTTAACGGTGTTTGTAGAACCCAGCAGTGTGAGTAACCCAACTGGGCAATAAATCTATGGTAACTCACTCAAACAAAAAAACTCAATCATCCGTATTTAAACCGTTAAGTGTTTTTTTAGCGTTGCGTTATGTTAGAAGCCGAAATGGGAATGGGTTTTCTTCATTTATTTCGGCTTCTTCTACTGTTGGGATTGCATTAGGTACTATGGTGTTAATTATCGCACTAAGTACCATGAATGGCTTTGAACGCGAATTGGAAAAAAAGCTGTTATCTATTGTACCTCATGCAGAGTTGATTTCTGTTCAAACGCCTATTTCTAATTGGCCCGAAAATGTAAAACAGGTTGAAAATAACCCTGAAGTTATTGCTGCTGCACCAGTAATTATTTTAACTGGAATGATGCAACATAAAACGCAATTAAAAGGATTAGAAATTAGAGGCGTTGATGTCAAATTAGAAACATCAGTATCAGATATTGAACGTTATATTGTCGCGGGAAGTTGGCAAGCGATGTCTCGTCAAAATAATCATAAAAACTCAGCTTTTACGAGTATTGAAAATGGCATTGTTATTGGTGCAGGGGTAGCAAAAACTTTGTCAGTGAAGGTAGGGGATAAGGTGCAACTTCTTTTAGCATCAACAAACACTGCTTCTGCAAGTGAAAGCACGGCACAACAAGGTGTATTTTCTGCGCCACTAACCCGACAAGTTGAAATTGTAGGTATTTTTAAATTTGGTGGCACAGTTGATGACACGCTAGCTTATATTTCATTGGCTCAAGCCGCTGAAATAAAAGGTTATCAAGCTAACGAGGCACAAGGTATTCGTTTAAAGTTAGCGAATGTTTTTTTTGCACCAAGTACAGCGAGCGCTATCGCTTATAACTTTAATCATTATGTATATATTATGGACTGGACACGTACGCAAGGACACTTATTTAATGATATACAAATGGTTCGCATGGTAATGTTTATTGTTTTAGTATTAGTTATTGCTGTTGCGAGTTTTAATATAGTTTCAACCTTGATTATGGCCGTAAATGAGAAAAAAGGTGATATTGCTATTCTCAAAACGATGGGGGCTAGCAACAAACTGATTATGTTAACCTTCATGTATCAGGGGTTGGTTAATGGTGTTTTAGGTACTTTTGTTGGTGGTGTTTGTGGTGTATTGCTTGCACTGAACCTTGCAGATACAGTTGCTTTTTTTGAACAATTATTGTCGTTAAAAGTCTTGTCGGCTGATGTTTATTTTATTGATCATATTCCAAGTGAATTATCAATGCCTGACGTTTATATTACCATTGTCATGGCTATTTTTATGTCGTTTTTAGCAACTATTTATCCTGCTTGGCGAGCAACAAAGGTAGAACCTGCACAAGTGTTAGGTCAACAATAAACGTAGATTGATCTATTAACTTTTTATTCAATGCGTTACATAAATCAGCGACACAAGCTCATATATAGTACTTCATTGATAGTTCTTTATTAAAATTTGAGCAAAAAAAAGCCCACAATAATTTTTGTGGGCCAACTTAAATATCAAGTTGATAGAAGGAAGTCTTTTTTCAAAGAGGAGTTTCCATGAAACATGTCAGAGAGAATAGATAATCAACTTAGTGATATAAAAAATATATCTCAAATAATATCGATTCAAACATTTTCTGAACAACAATGCCTCTTTGGGGAAGAAAAAACATCGTTGTAATAACTCACAGAGCTAAATCAGAAAACAAATGTAGTTTAGACAAAGTTAATCAAAGTGACAAACTAAAAAAAATACTCTTTGACATTAGAAAAACTAATGTGAATTATTGGTGGTCTAATGAGTTTGCTTTTGTGTCTGTAGTGTCTGTTTTGTAGCGGTTTTCTTTTTTATTTGAGTATTAATTAATTATTACATTTTAATTAATTTTTTATTAAGGTATTAGTTATTTTGTTTTAATTGTTGTTAAAATCTGCTTGATGTTTATTTTTAAGTTAAATACGAATTTGTTTTTTTCGTACAAAATGTAATTATTCATTAACTTCACCTTGTTTGTCGGTTATGTTATCTATTATTATAGATTCACTTAAGAACATTGCCGTAGAAACCTAGTTGTAAATGCAAAAATCAGTGTCAAATATGAGCCAAAACTTTTCTTTAAGGGTCTATTACGAAGACACTGATGCAGGTGGAATTGTTTATTATGCCAACTATTTAAAGTTTTTTGAGCGTGCTCGTACCGAGTGGCTTAGAGAATTAGGGATTAATCAAGCAAGTTTTTTAGAACAAAACATCGGTTTTGTGGTCAGAAAGGTTGAAATGGATAATATTGCTTCGGCAAAGTTAGATGATTTACTTAATGTAAACTCGACCATAACATCGCTAAAACGCGCCAGTTTGGTTTTTCATCAACAAGTAACTAACCAAGCAAAACAAGTAATTTGTACGGCAACAGTGCGTGTTGCTTGTGTTAATTTTCAAAGTCATAACGGCCAAACAGTTAAGCCAGTGGCTATTCCAGAATCTATATTAGGAGCGTTAAAACGTGTCTGCTGAATTTTCAATTTTTGAACTTGTATTACAAGCCAGTTTGTTGGTTAAATTTGTTATGTTGGTATTGTTGGGATTTTCTGTCGCTTGTTGGGCGATGATTTTTCAACGACGCCAAGCGTTAAATTTGGCTAAACAACAATTAAAAGCCTTTGAAGACAAGTTTTGGAGTGGGGCGGATTTAAGTAAGCTTTACAATGAAATATCAGCGAAAAATCAAGTTCAAGGTATTGAGAGTTTATTTATTGCAGGTTTTAAAGAATTTGCTCGTTTACGCAAGAGCCATATAGACAACCCCACCCTGATAGTTGACGGTACTCATCGTGCTATGCGCGTTGCACTATCGCGCGAAGTTGATAATTTAGAAACGCATTTGCCTTTTATGGCAACGGTAGGTTCTATTAGTCCGTATATAGGTTTATTTGGTACGGTATGGGGTATTATGAATTCATTCATTGGTTTAGGCTCTGTGCAGCAAGCCACGTTGTCTATGGTGGCGCCAGGTATTGCAGAAGCGCTTATTGCTACAGCTATGGGGTTATTTGCGGCAATCCCTGCTGTAATGGCGTTTAACCGTTTTAGCCATAAAGTAGAAAAACTTGAAAATAGTTATGGTAATTTTATGGAAGAGTTTGCCAGCATTTTACAACGCCAAACGGCTGTTGGTCAGCAAGGGTAAATAAGGGCGCAATTTATGTATCAAAGAGTTAGACGTCGAAAAGTCGCTGAAATCAATGTTGTACCTTATATTGACGTGATGTTGGTGCTATTAATTATTTTTATGGTAACAGCGCCTTTAATAACACAAGGTGTAAAGGTCGACTTACCACAAGCAGAAGCCGAGCCGTTAGACAAAGATACTAAACCACCGCTGGTTGCTTCGGTAGATGCCCAAGGAAGGTATTATATTACCTTGGGAGCTAACGACAAAGAGCCCTTGTCTGCAGAAGAAGTCGCAACGCTAGTAAAAGCTCATCTAGAAGTAAACCCTGACACACCCGTTGTTGTTAACGGTGATGGTGCAGTTTCATATGATGCTGTTATTCAATTAATGGTATTACTACAGACAGTTGCTGGAGTGCCTTCTGTGGGGTTGATGACAGATTCGGTGGAGAATTAATGTGACACAAAAGTATGACCGTGCCACCTTTATTAAGGCTATTTGGTTAAGTGTTTTTTTACATATTGCAATGCTCGCTATTCTCTTTATAGGGGATTTTAGCACCGAGACAAAACCAATAAAAAACACCTCTGTTGCGCAAGAAGTTAAACCAATAGAAGCAACCGTTGTTGATGGCGCTAAACTACAGAAAGCGATTGATAAAATAAAGAAACAAAAAGCTGATGATAAAGCGGCGGAAAAACGTCGTTTAGCAGCAATTGAAAAGCGCGCAAATGATGCAAAAAAACGCAGGGCTAAAGAAGAAGCTCGCATCAAAAAATTAGAGCAACAACGCAAAGTAAAAGAGCAAGAGAAAAAGCGTGCCGACAAAGCAGCAAAAGAAGCGAATGCTAAAGCGGCGAATGCTGAAAAAGTAAGGAAACAGAAAGAACAAGAGAAGAAAAAGGCCGAAGATGCCGCCGCACAAGCTCGTTCAAAAAGATTAGCCGCAGAAAATGCAGCCAAAAAAGCAGATGAGCTGAGAAAAAAACAAGAAGCAGAGCGCAAACGAAAAGCAAAAGAAGCTGCTGAAAAAGCCGCACAAGAGAAAATACTAGCAGAGCAAATGGCTGCTGAAATGGCATCGCGTAATAAAGCACGCCAACAGCAAATGATGTCTGAAATTCAGCGTTATGCTGCGTTAATTACCAGTGTGATTGATCAAAATATGATAAATGATCGCTCTACTATGGAAGGAAAGTCTTGTAAATTGATGATAAGTCTTGCACCATCAGGATTTGTTACTCAGGTAAGAAATATTAGTGGCGATGCAGTAGTGTGCGAAGCTGCTAAAAGGGCAGTTTATAAAGCGGGTACTTTACCTGTTTCAAAAGATCCTGAAATATTTAAAGAAATGCGTAATATTAGTGTTACTGTGGTACCTGAATTTTAACGTTACGTAAAGTAAATGTATCGGAATACATCTATCTAAAAAGTATCACATTTTTAAAATAAAAGAATTGGATTAAATAGAACAATATGAAAATTAAATTACTACTCGGAATTTTTATTACATTACTTTCTACCTCCGCTATGGCGACCCTTGAAATTGTTATTACTGGCGGTGTTGATACCGCTCGACCTATCGCTGTTGCACCATTTCAGTGGAAAGGGGCAGGTGCTCTTCCTGAGCAAGTATCAAAAGTAATTAGTGATGACTTGCTTCGTAGTGGTAAATTTAATCCTATAAGTCAACAGGATTTTCCTCAATTACTTACTTCAACAACAAATATTGACTATAGCGCTTGGGCAGGTATAGGGGTTGAGGCGATTGTTATCGGAACCATTGAAGAAACAACGATCGGCCAATATAGAATTAGTTATCAACTAGTAGATGTTATTCGTGGTCAGATAACAGGCGGACAAACATCTATGTTAAGTAATGGTGAATTGGTGCAAACCCAAGACCACATTCTAGTTCAAAGTAGCGCACAAGTTGGTAGTGACCAATTCCGTCGTTATGCCCATACTATTAGTAATGGGGTTTATGAAGCGTTAACCGGAAGTAAAGGGGCTTTTTTAACTCAAATAGCCTATGTGATTGTACGAGATGAGGGGAGTTTTCCTTATCAATTAGCTTTTGCTGATTATGATGGTTTTAATGAACAAGTGTTGTTAAGTTCTAATGAACCGCTAATGTCTCCAACTTGGCACCCTAACGGTGAACAATTGGCGTATGTTTCTTTTGAAAACCGTCAAGCACAAATTCATACGATGAATATTTATACAGGCCAACGCCAATTAATTAGTTCATTTAATGGTATTAATAGCGCACCACGTTTTTCTCCAGATGGTACTAAAATAGCGATGGTTTTATCAAAAGATGGTAACCCCGATCTTTATGTAATGACCTTAGCAACCAAGAAATTACGTCGTATAACCCGCAATAGAGCAATAGATACTGAGCCAAGTTGGGCTCCAGATGGAAAATCTTTAATATTTAGTTCAGAACGGGGTGGTAAACCGCAACTATATCGCGTAAATTTAGTCGACGGTAATGTTAGACGTTTAACCTTTAACGGTGAAATGAATTTAGGTGGCTCTATTAGCCCTGATGGTAAGCAGTTAATCATGGTAAATAGAACACGTGGTCAGTATCGTTTAGCAAAACAAGAATTAGACTCAGGTCTATTTCAAGTGTTAACTAAAACTCGTTTAGATGAATCACCCAGTGTCTCACCTGATGGTGGTATGATAATTTATAGTACTTTGCATAATAATAGGCAGGTTCTAGGGTTAGTTTCTGTAGATGGTCGCTTTAAAGCGCGATTACCTGCACTTGATGGACAAGTTAAAGCACCTGCTTGGTCTCCATTTTTGTAAATAAAGGTTTGTAAACGAATTTTTGTAAATGATAGTATTAAACAGGTAAGCTAGTTTCACTACAAAAAATTGCCAAATAACACTTTTTGAAAAATAAGGAAAATAATATGCGCTTAAATAAAACACTTAAAAATGTAGCTATTGCTCTACCTCTATTAGCACTTGCGGCTTGTAGTTCTAATGATGCGTCTGATGAACAAGCAAGCGTTAGTACAAATACTGAAGTTGCACAACAAGAAGCGGCGGCTGCTGAAGAAGCTGTAAGAGTTCAAGCTGCTAAGCGTGCTGCTGAAATTAAAGAGCAAGAACGTCAAGCATTAGATAAATTACGCTCAGAGCATATTATCTATTTTGGATTTGATGTTTCAAATATTAATGATGAATTCTCAAGTATATTAAATGCTCATGCAGAATTTTTGAATGCAAACACTAATGTAAAAGTAGTAATTGAAGGTCATGCTGATGAACGTGGTACGCCTGAATATAACATTGCATTGGGTGAACGTCGTGCAAAATCAGTTGCTACATACTTAGAAAATATGGGTGTATCTGCTAGCCAATTATCAGTGGTAAGTTACGGTGAAGAAAAACCAATGGTGAAAGATCGCAGTGAAGACGCTTTCTCAAAAAATCGTCGTGCCGTACTTGTCTATTAATAAGCACTGATTATTGCTAATATTTGTATAGAATTATACATAAAAATTATAGATAAATAATATCGGAAAGAAAATGAAACTAACCCTTTCTAATCGAGCCGTTTTATTTGGCCTTGTTCTGACTGCTAGCACCTTTAATGTGTTAGCAGCTCAAGCGCCAGTAATAGACGTTAGCTCAACACCTCTTGCTAGTCAAAGTTCGGGTTCATTAACTGAACAGTTAGCTAATGTGGAACGAAAGCTTGATTCTCGTAACAGAGCACAAGTGAATATTCAGCGACAGCTTGATGATTTACAAACTCAAGTGAACGAATTACGCGGTGTTACTGAGTTGCATACACATCAACTATCACAAGTGCTTGACAGGCAAAGAGAGCTCTATCAAGAGCTTGATAGACGTGTAAGCGAAGCTTTAAAACCTACAACGCAAATGCCAAGTACAATTGCTGTTAATTCTGCACCTGTATCGAAAGAATATAGTGATGATTTAACAGAAAATGAAGCTTACGATAAAGCACTTAATTTAGTGCTAAAAGATAAGCTTTATGAGCAAGCAATTCCTGAATTTCGTAGTTTCAATAAAGCTTATCCTCAATCAACTTATGCGCCTAACTCGCATTATTGGTTAGGGCAACTATTGTTTAATAAAGGTGAATTAAAGGAAGCAGAACAAGAGTTTTTAATTGTGCTGCAGAAATTTAAAGATTCAAGTAAAAGACCTGATGCTTTATTAAAATTAGCGATGGTTGCACAACAACAGAAAAATACCAATAAAGCAGTACAATTATATCGTCAATTATTAAATGAATACCCAGATTCAACTTCAGCACAATTAGCAAAACCGCGTTTACAAAAATTAACGCAATAAATTATTGCTGTGTTTAATGTTTATATTGGTGACAAAACTAGCGCTTTGCTTTGTTTTTAAACAAACAAGTCGTAATAGGTAAAAAAAACGAAATTTATTGTTGCACTAAATTTTTATATCAGTATCATATGCGGCGCGTCAAGGCACCAACCTTCTCGCAATGTCGGCCGTTAGCTCAGTTGGTAGAGCAGTTGGCTTTTAACCAATTTGTCGAAGGTTCAAATCCTTCACGGCCGACCACTTTTTTTGCATTATATTGGATAAGCTGTGTTAGCAAAAAGCCAAGGCTTTTAACCATTTAATCCAAATGGTCGAAGATTAAAATTCTTCATAGCAGACCACTTGTTTTGCATTATATTGGATAAACTGTGTTAGTAAAAAGCCAAGGCTTTTAACCATTTAATCCAAATGGTCGAAGATTAAAATTCTTCATAACAGACCACTTATTTTGCGTTATGTTGAATAAACTGTGTTAGTAAAAGCTAAGGCTTTTAGCTCGTTGATTCAAATTTGTCGAAGATTTCGATTATTTATTGTCATTTAACTTTTTAAGTTTCGATATTCTAATCAAGAATTTCGTCATGAATACACTCCGCTACAGAGTCTAAAAGGTAGATTGGAATCTATTCAATTAAAAAATATGTCGGCCGTTAGCTCAGTTGGTAGAGCAGTTGGCTTTTAACCAATTTGTCGAAGGTTCAAATCCTTCACGGCCGACCACTTATTTTGCGTTATGTTGAATTAACTGTGCTAGTAAAAGGCTAAGGCTTTTAACCACTTAATCCAACTGGTCGAAGATTAAAACTCTTCATAGCAGACCACTTATTTTGCGTTATGTTGAATTAACTGTGTTAGTAAAAGGCTAAGGCTTTTAACCACTTAATCCAACTGGTCGAAGATTAAAACTCTTCATAGCAGACCACTTATTTATATTTTATTTAAGTGATTCACAAAGAACACGCTCCGCTACAGAGTTTAAAGGGTAGATTGAAGTCTTTTCAATTAAAAAATATGTCGGCCGTTAGCTCAGTTGGTAGAGCAGTTGGCTTTTAACCAATTTGTCGAAGGTTCAAATCCTTCACGGCCGACCACTTATTTTTATCATGCCGTCCTTTTTTATCATACCCCCTTTAATTTATCTGCGAAGATATTGATAAAGTAATAGGGGCGGAAATCCATCAGGGCTAGAGGCATCTAATGATACCTCAGCTAAAAGCCGAATATATGGCTGCAATGCGCTTTATTTCAACGATTTAAATTGTCTTGCAATCGGAGAAGGTCCATATATGGTATAAGTTCATTTGCAAAAGCTGAAGTTAATATGAAATTTTCCAATCTCCCACTTGCTGAACAGTTACAAAAAAATCTTAAGGCGCTTAACTATACTCAAGCAACAGACATTCAACAAAGTGCTATACCTGCTATATTGGCGGGTAGGGATGTTATGGCTAGAGCCAAAACGGGGACAGGTAAAACCGCTGCTTTTGCGCTTCCTATTCTACATCAATTGATTGCTACTGACCGAAAGGTCAGTACACTTTCTGTGTTAGTGCTTGCTCCAACAAGAGAGCTTGTGCAACAGATACATTCAAGCTTTATTCTTTATGGTAATGATACAGGCATTCAAACAGTTGCTGCTTTTGGTGGGGTTAGTATTAAGCCTCAAATTAGTCGTATTGCTGAAGGAGCTGATATTATTATTGCTACACCTGGTCGTTTACTCGATTTATTATCAAATCAACATTTAAGCTTGCAAGATTTATCTGTAGTTGTCTTTGATGAGGCAGATCGTATACTCGATCTGGGTTTTAAAGATGAAATTGATCAAATCACTCAACAAGCCCCCACAAATAGACAAACGTTGTTATTTTCAGCAACGTTTGATGATTATATCTATAAACTTAGTAAATCCTTATTAAATAATCCACAAGTCATTACTATTGATGAGAAAACAGAAGTGGCTGACGCTGTTGAACAGTTAATTTACACTGTTGATGCAGATAGAAAGCGTGAGTTACTTTCCTATTTAATTGGTTCTAAAAACTGGCAACAGGTACTTATTTTTACCCGAACTAAAAGTACCGCTGATGAGCTTGCTAAAGAGATGACTAAGGATGGTATTAAGGCACAATCTTTACACGGAGATAAGTCGCAGGGAGCAAGGGATAAAGTATTATTAGATTTTAAACAAGGCAAAATTAGAGCATTAGTTGCTACAGACGTTGCTGCACGTGGTATTGATATTATTGATTTGGTTTATGTTGTAAATTATGAATTACCTTATGTGGCGGAAGACTATGTTCATCGTATTGGTAGAACAGGAAGGGCGGGTAAAAGTGGTTTTGCACTTTCATTAGTGTCACCAGGTGAAGAGTGGTTATTGACCGCTATTGAAAAAGTGATTGATACTCGTTTATTACAACAATGGTTACCAGGGTATGAACCTGATTTGACTAAGGTAAATAGTACTAAAAGACCAGAAAATAAGAAAAAGGCTAGAAATAAAGCACTAAATAAATCGGCAGGTAAAGGAAGAAGAAAACGATAGAATCTAAAACATTTGCAATAAATGTTTTTGGCTTAGCTTATGGTAGGATCTTGATTGAAAAATTAAGATCCTACCTTTGAATTATTTTTTTATTTTTTTTGCTTTTTTCTTAGCTTGTTTTTTGGCTTTAGCCTTTTTTTGTGCCGTAGTCAGTTTTAGTTTTGCTTTTTTATTGGCAACTTTCGCTTCTTTATTTTTAGGTCTAAGCTCTTCAATAATTCTTCGTTGAAGGCGCTCATCTTGATAACGCTCAATTTTGCCAATAATGGCCATATCATGAGCTTCTACTAACGATATTGCGGTTCCTTTGGAGCCTGCTCGTCCAGTACGTCCAATACGGTGAATATAAATATCAACTTTTCGAGGCATATCAAAATTGATGACATGAGTGATATCATCAATGTCTAAACCACGAGCTGCAACGTCTGTGGCTACCAGTACCTTGATTTCACCATTTTTAAACCGCTCAATGGCTTTATTTCGTTTGTCTTGTGGCATTTTTCCTTCAAGCCAAACACAAGGCAATTCTTCAGCATAAAGTTTGCCTGAAAGGTATTGCACTGTTTCCCGTTTGTTGGCAAATACTACGGTTCTATCAACGCCAGCTTGTTTTAATGTGTTAATCAATAGGTTTAATTTATGCGGTGCGCTATCAGCGAGGTGTATCCACTGGTGTATTTTAGCTTTTTCTTTACGTGAAGGCGTTGATTCTAAAAATTCAGGTTCAGTCAATACTTCTTTAGCAAAGCGAATAACACCAGCACCTTCCAATGTTGCAGAGAAAAGCATGGTTTGTTTACGCCAGCGAGCTTCCCCGACAATACGGTTAATTGTTTCACTAAACCCCATATCTAACATGCGATCAGCTTCATCAAGAACCAGTATTTCTATTTCGCGTGCATCAAATTGTTCATTTTCAATGTACTCTAATAAACGTCCTGGCGTAGCAACCAAAATATCAGTAGTGCTAGTTAATATGTCATTGTGACTACCGTAATTAACACCACCAGTAATGACACCTGTTTTTATTTTAGTTAATTTTGTAAGATGCTCACTGTCTTCACCTATTTGAATCGCTAATTCGCGTGTTGGTGTTAAGATGAGAATACGAGGAAACCCTGGCTTTGTTCGAGGGTAGTCTAGCAGGTGTTGAGCAATGGGTAACAAAAAAGCAGCTGTTTTTCCTGTGCCTGTTGGTGCAGAGGCAAGTATATCTTTTCCCACCATTGCTTTAGGAATAACTAACTCTTGGATAGAGGTCGGTTTTTTGTAACCAAGTGTTTTAACATTGGCTAATAATTCAGAGTCGAGATCAAATTGCTCAAACATAAGGGGGAGTTCACTAATTTTAGGTGGATATAACTAGAGCTGCATTATAGTAGTTTTCGTGTTGGCTGTAACTAATTTATCTTGTGGATAGAGTCAGCTATCGTATGTGCCTATAAATCACTATATTCTTCTAATATTTGTTCACACCATTGGCTGATTCTGTCGTCACTCAGTTCGTATTGATTATCTTCATCAAGCGACAATCCAACAAAGTGACTATTGTCGGGGGTTACTCCTTTTGAAGCATTGAACTCATAGCCTTTGTTTGGCCAATAGCCTATGAGTTGTGCGCCTTGTGCAATAACTTGTTCGTGTAACATACCTAATGCGTCTTGAAACCATTCGGTATAGCCTATTTGATCACCCATACCATATAAAGCAATAACTTTGTTATTTAAATCAAGATCATTGATATCTAACCAAATGGATTCCCAGTCTTCTTGAAGTTCACCGTAATCCCAAGTGGAAATGCCAAAAATAATAAAATCGTAATCCAGGCACTTATTTAACGGGGTATCTTTAATATTATATAATTCAACGAAATCAGCCCCTATAGTCTCTTGAATTTTTTCAGCTGCTATTTCAGTGTAGCAAGTACTTGAGCCATAGAATAAGCCTATTCGCATGTTAGTTCGCCTAAAAAAGTGTTAATAAAAGTAAATAGCCATGATTTTAACAAAAGCATTTAGTACAATTCAATTTATTGTTGCAAAGTTATCACATCGTCTGTAATTTCGCTTGTCAAATAACGGTCTGTATTATTCATGTTACTCTTGAGTGAAAAAATTTAGGAAATTAAGTATGTTTAAAAAAATTATCATTGTTGGTGTTATAGCGCTTTCAGCTACGGGTGTATTTTTCTCAATGAATGAGGAGGCCGTGGCAAATAGTGCGACAACGTCACAAGAGGCAGATATAGCTCCTACTCAACTCAATGTAGAATTATTAAAAGAGAAAATAAAAGCAAAATTGGGTTTAACAGTACGAAAAGTTGAAGCGACTCCTGTGCCAGGTATTGCCCTTTTAATCACTAATCAAGGATTATTTTATTCTAGTTATAATGGTGATTATTTTATTCAAGGCAAAGTATATAGTTTAGTGTCTGAGGTAACCGATTTAGCAGAACAAAGCCTATCTAACATACGTCTTGAAGGCTTAGAAACATTTAAAGATGATATGATTGAATTCAAGGCAAAAGATGAAAAATATGTGGTGACGGCTTTTACTGATATTACTTGTGGTTATTGCCGTAAAATGCATAAACAAATGGATGATTATAATAGCCGAGGTATTACGTTTCGTTATTTAGCTTACCCTCGTTCAGGTATAAAAGATCAAACAGGTAATTTGAGTCAAGGTTTTAAGGATTTACGTTCAGTATGGTGTAGTGAAGATCCCGCTGCGGCGATGACTAATGCAAAAAATAGCCGAAATGTTGCCTATCGTGTTTGTGATAAACCAATTGAAGGTCAGTTTAATTTTGGTCGTCAGGTAGGCGTTAATGGCACGCCCGCTTTAGTGTTGTCTAATGGCATGATGGTACCAGGTTATCAGCCACCAGAGCAATTAGAGCAGTTGTTGAAAAGTTTATAACCTTAGTTAACTTAAAGCATACTTTAATGAAAAGCATAGTTCGCCGTGAACAAATCAACGATACGCATTTACCTAATGATTTAGATCCAATAATAAAACAAGTTTATGCTTGTAGAGGGGTAATGTCGGCACAACAACTTGATCTTAGCGTTGCTAATCTACAAGGGGTAAGTGTTGCAAATGACAATGAGCAATCACTAAAAGGGTTAGATGATGCGTGTGCGTTGCTATACCAAGCACTAGTCAATAAAACTAATATTGTTATCGTGGGCGATTTTGATGCTGATGGGGCAACCAGCACGGCTTTGATGATGGTTGCGTTAAATTTAATGGGCAGTACAAACCATTCATTCTTAGTGCCTAATCGCTTTGAGTATGGCTATGGTTTAACTCCTGAAATAGTTGATATTGCTGCTAGTCAAGGTGCGGAAATGCTAGTAACCGTTGATAATGGCATTAGTTGTGTTGCTGGTGTAAATCATGCCAAATCACTTGGATTACAAGTGATTGTTACCGATCACCACTTACCTGGTCATGAACTACCTAATGCTGATGCTATTGTTAACCCAAACCAAGAAGGTTGTCCATTCCCCAGTAAATCGCTTGCAGGTGTTGGTGTTGCTTTTTATGTGATGCTTGCCTTGCGAAGTTATCTTAGAAAACATGGTTATTTTACAAGTCAACACATTAGCGAACCTAATATTGCTCAGTTACTCGATTTGGTTGCTTTAGGTACTGTTGCCGATGTGGTGTCACTTGATAGTAATAATCGTATTTTAGTCGAACAAGGATTAAAACGAATTCGTGCGGGTCAAACACGCCCAGGTATTCAGGCATTAATAGAAGTTGCTAATAAAAACCAACAAAAACTGGTCGCGTCTGATTTTGGCTTTGCCTTAGGGCCAAGAATC
Organism: Colwellia sp. E150_009; assembly: GCF_053543955.1. Classification (NCBI taxonomy): domain Bacteria; kingdom Pseudomonadati; phylum Pseudomonadota; class Gammaproteobacteria; order Alteromonadales; family Colwelliaceae; genus Colwellia; species Colwellia sp. E150_009. The sequence goes on along the minus strand of NZ_JBHFOM010000023.1, from coordinate 7,994 downwards.
AATGCTGCAGGCAGATTAGACGATATGTCGTATGGTATTAACTGTTTGCTCGCGCCTGACTTAGCTAGCGCAAGGTTTATTGCCCGTGATTTAGATGCTTTAAATAAGGCTCGACGTGAAATAGAACAGGGGATGCAACATGAAGCTGAGCAGATACTTAAGTTCTTGAATTTTGATGAAGATAATTTACCCAATGCCATTTCGCTTTATCAACAAGATTGGCATCAAGGAGTGATAGGGATTGTTGCAGGGCGTTTAAAAGAAAAATATCATCGACCTTGTATTGTTTTCGCTAAAGCTAGTGATACTGACGACAATAGTGAAGTAAAGGGATCTGCGCGCTCTATTTCAGGATTACATATCCGTGATTTATTAGAGCATATTGATAGTCAGCATCCTAACCTAATAATAAAATTTGGCGGTCATGCTATGGCTGCGGGATTATCAATTAAAGAAGGTAACTTTGAACAATTTCAATCAGTATTCAATAAGCTAGCTGGCATCTGGCTGAAAGAAGAAGATTTACAAAGCATTATTTTATCTGATGGCGAATTAGATGCTAAATATTTAACCTTATCTTTTGCTGAGCAGCTAAGCGCTGCAGGCCCTTGGGGACAAAACTTTCCTGAACCAATATTTGACGGTGTGTTTACCTTAGTTCAACAACGCATTGTTGGTGAAAAGCACCTTAAGTTAGTGGTAGAAAAACACGGTGAAGTCTTTGATGGCATTGCCTTCAATGTCGATATTCAATCATGGCCAAATGAACATGCTAAACAAATTCATATAGCTTATCGCCTAGATGTTAATGAATTTCGTGGCAAACGAACAGTGCAATTGATGGTTGAAAATATCACTGCTGTACCGTCATAAACGGTATAAAGTAGGGAGAGCAATAAATGACAAAATCATTGGCAATAATTGAATTACCTCAGCTAGCGTTAGCATTTATTCCAGTATTTGCTGTTTTGTTAATTCAATTTAAATGGCGTTTACCACAAAGAAAAACATTTTCAGCATTAGCTCGAATGTTGATTCAGTTATTATTAGTAGGTTTTTTTCTTGGTTATCTCTTTAAATCAAGTAGTGCTCCGTTAGTATTGGTTTTATTGGTTATAATGGTGTTTTTTTCAAGTTGGATAGCATTAGGGAATATTGAAACGCCTAAAAGATTGCTCTTTCAAAAAGCCATTTTTGCTATTGGGCTAAGCGGTAGCTTTACGTTGATAATTATTACTCAGGGTGTATTACAATTGTCTCCTTGGTGGCATGCACAAACATTGATACCGTTAGCGGGAATGGTATTTGCGAGCAGCATGAATAGTGTTAGCTTATCAGGTGAACGATTCTATTGTGAAATTGCTAATAAAGCCAACTACAATCAGGCGAGGAACATAGCATTTCAAGCCTCAATGATCCCCAATGTTAATGCGCTTTTAGCGGTAGGAATAGTGTCTTTACCTGGCATGATGACAGGACAAATCCTCTCAGGGGTATCACCTCTAATTGCTGCAAGGTATCAGATCATGGTGATGTGTATGATCTTTGCTTCAGCAGGTATCTCGTCGGCTTATTTTCTCTATTTACTAAAACCGATAACTAGCACTCAAATTAAGCTTTAAAACCTGGCTCTTAGTCGTTTATTTACCTAGTTTTTTAGGCTATAATGCGCGACTATTTTTCTACAGTTTAACGCTAGTTAATATTGTTTTTGAAAACTTCTATAGAGAGAATATATTCGAAGGCTTATGTTTGAAGTTAACCCAATAATAAATAAATTAAAAGAAATTCGTGAACGTGCCGATTTACTTCGGGGGTATCTTTGACTACGACGTTAAAGCGGAGCGTTTAGTTGAAGTTTCTAGAGAATTAGAATTACCCGATATATGGAATGAACCAGAGCGAGCGCAAGCGTTAGGTAAAGAGCGCAGTAGTCTTGAAGAAGTTGTTAATACCATTGTTGAATTAGAAACTGGTTGTGACGATATAGAAGGTTTGGTTGAACTTGCCCTTGAAGAAGAAGATCAAGAAACCTTTGATGATGCTAAAAACGAAGCTGATGCATTAGATGCTGTATTAGAAAAGCTTGAGTTTCGTCGGATGTTTAGTGGCGACCAAGATGCTAATAATTGTTATCTTGATATTCAATCTGGCTCAGGTGGTACAGAAGCGCAAGATTGGGCAGAAATGCTCATGCGCATGTATTTACGCTGGGGGGAAGCACATGGTTTTAAAACTGAAGCGATTGAAGTAACTGATGGCGATGTAGCTGGCATTAAAGGTTGCACTATTAAATATACCGGCGAGTATGCCTATGGCTGGTTACGTACTGAAACGGGTGTTCACCGATTAGTTAGAAAATCACCATTTGATTCAAGTGGTCGTCGTCATACGTCTTTTGCTTCAGCATTTATTTATCCAGAAATAGATGACAATATTGAAATTGACATAAACCCTGCTGATTTGCGAGTTGATACGTTCCGCGCTTCAGGGGCTGGTGGTCAGCATGTTAATAAAACTGATTCTGCTATTCGTTTAACGCATATTCCTTCGGGGGCAGTTGTTGCTTGTCAAGCGGACAGGTCGCAACATAAAAACCGTGCAACTGCGATGAAATTGTTAAAAGCAAAATTGTATGAAATGGAGATTCAAAAGCAAAATGAAGGGAAACAAGAACTTGAAGATGGTAAATCTGATATAGGGTGGGGTAGTCAAATTCGCTCTTACGTTTTAGATGACAGCCGCATCAAAGATTTAAGAACAGGTGTTGAAAACCGCAATACCCAAGCTGTTTTAGATGGTGATCTAGATAAGTTTTTAGAAGCCAGTTTGAAGTCTGGTTTGTAGTAAGAAAATACAGATTAAGATTAATTTACATATACGTAATGAGAAATATAATGACTGACAAAGCAAAAAATAACCAAGCTCTAGCTCAAGATGAAAACAAATTAATTGCTGAGCGTCGTACAAAATTAGAGAAAATCCGTTCTAATTGTAACGCCAATGGTTTTCCAAACGATTTCAACCGTGAACATTTAGCTGCTGATATTCAAGCTGAACATGGTGAAAAAACTAAAGAAGAACTTGAATCATTACAACTCACTTATGCAATTGCTGGCCGAGTGATGGCTAAGCGTGGTCCGTTCTTGGTTTTGCAAGATATGTCTGGACGCATTCAAGCATATGCTGAAAAAACAGTGCAAAAAGAAATCAGAGAGAAATCGGGTAGCTTAGATATTGGGGATATTGTTGGTGTTAAAGGTATTTTACATAAATCAGGTAAAGGTGATCTTTACGTAAATATGGACAATTACCAGTTATTAACAAAATCATTACGCCCGTTGCCTGAAAAGTTTCATGGATTGTCTGATCAAGAAATGAAATATCGTCAGCGATATGTTGATTTGATCATTAATGAAGATACACGAAACACTTTTAAAATGCGTTCTAAAATTATTGATGGAATACGCAGCTTCCTAGTCTCTCGTGACTTTATGGAAGTTGAAACACCTATGTTGCAAGTAATCCCTGGTGGCGCAACGGCTAAGCCTTTTCAAACGTACCATAATGCCCTTGATATCGATATGTATTTAAGAATAGCGCCAGAGCTTTACTTAAAACGTTTAGTTGTAGGTGGCTTTGAGCGTGTATTTGAAATAAATCGTAATTTCCGTAACGAAGGTTTATCAACACGCCATAATCCAGAATTTACTATGATTGAATTTTATCAAGCCTATGCAGATTATAATGATTTGATGAACTTGACCGAAGAAATGTTACGCACTATAGCCCAAGATGTTCTGGGTACCTCTATGGTTCGAAATACAGTTAAAAACTCTGATGGTGAAGTAGTAGAAGAAAAATTCTATGATTTTGGTAGTTCATTCCAGCGTTTATCTATGGTTGACGCTATTATTAAATATGCAGAAGAAAGACACCAAATAAATGAAGCGGCACTGCGTGACCCTGAAAATAACTTTGATGCGATTAAAGCGATGGCAAAAACCGTTGGAGTTAAAGAGGGCGATGCTGCTAAAGTTTGGGGGCCAGGTAAATATATTTGTGAAATCTTTGAAGAAGTTGCAGAGCATTTATTAGAACAACCTACGTTTATTACAGAATATCCTTGGGAAGTTTCACCATTGGCTCGTCGCAATGATGTAAACCCATTTATTACGGATCGCTTTGAATTTTTCGTAGGTGGTCGTGAGTTAGCAAATGGTTTCTCGGAGTTAAATGATGCTGAAGATCAAGCTGCACGATTCAAAAAACAAGTGGAAGAAAAAGATGCAGGCGATGATGAAGCGATGCACTTTGATGATGACTATATTCGTGCTCTAGAATATGGTTTACCACCAACCGCAGGTGAAGGTATTGGTATAGATAGATTAGTAATGTTGTTTAGTGATTCACCGACTATTAAAGACGTTATCTTATTTCCGCATATGCGTCCAGAAGTAGAGTAATATTCACTTTTAATGTTTAAACATGTTCAAACAAGTGTGAGTATTGTAAATATTCAATACTCACATTTTTAATTTTTTATATTGAAAATTACATATCATCTTCTTTTGATCCAGTATCGTCTCTTGATTTTGCTCGGATAACTTGGCTAATTCGATTGTCTACTTTTTTGTTGTTCTCGTCATCCCTATTCTGGTATATCCTTACTTGGTTACGTCCATTGTTTTTGGCAAAGTATAGTGCTTGATCGGCACGGCTTATCATTTTGTCATATTCTGTTACGTCACTATTGTCAGTTAATCCTATGCTGATAGTTATATTAAGATCCTCAATTATATTTGAAAAATCATAATTTTTAACGGTGACTCTAATAAGCTCACAAAAATCATATGCTTTATTTTCATCGGTGTTCATTAATATTGTAAACTCTTCACCTCCCCAACGCGCTAACTTGGTTTGACAAGTGTTCTCTTGAATTAGCTTAAGTAAAATATTGGCAATCGCTTTAATAACTTGATCACCAATAAGGTGTGAATATTCATCATTAACTTTTTTAAAATGGTCTATGTCGAGAATAATGATAGTTAATGGCTGGTTATTTATTTTAGCTTTAGCAAAATCATCATTACACCAAGCATCAAAAGCCCTGCGGTTAAATAAGCCTGTTAGTTGATCATGGTTAGCTTGATAAGAAAATAACTCAGCTTGTTTTTGTAATTCAATAGTTTGTTGAGCAACTAAGTCTTTTAACTTCACTTGGCTTTGCTCAATATTTACCATTCGATACCGGTAAACTGTATATAAAATCAAACATAAACTAATCAGAATAAACAGTTTAAAAAAGTTTGTTTGCCAATAAAAAGGCGTGATAACAAAATTGATACTAGCAATATTTTCCTGCCATTGCCCATTAGGGTATTTTGCTCGCATATTAAAAGTATAGTGACCAGGGGCTAAATTAGTAAACTCTGTGAAAGTTTGATTGTTTTTGTTTTGCCAATCCTGATCAAAACCAATTAACTGAGTTTGGTATTCAATGTGTTTCGCCATTAAGTAGCCCAAACCTGCATAATGAATGGTAATGCGAGACGCACCTTCAGGTAGTGTGGCCGTTGATGAAATAGTATAAAGCTTACCATCAACATTGAGTTGTTCTATTGCGACTGGAATTATTGTTTCAGCCAAGTGCTGTAATCTGTCATGATTAACATGACTAACGCCTTTTGCTGTAGCAATCCAAACGCTACCATCATCATGTAGCGTAGCAGCAGGTGTAGACCCCCCATTTGCTTGAGAACTTAATAAGCCAACGCCTTCAGCAAATAACCGATAGTCAATGTGATCGCTTGTGCCTTGAATAATATTATTGATTTCTTCTCTTGCAATACTGATTATCCCTCGGTTGCTGGTTAGCCAGAAGGTGTTGTTATTATCTACAACTATTTGAAATATTTTGTCGACAGGCAGTCCATTTTCTTTGTTTATGGCATTCATTTCGTTTGTGGTTAGATTAATTTGAATTAAACCTCTGTCAGTGGCCATCCATAGTATGTTGTGCTCAATGTAGAAACCAAAAGCATACTCTGCATCAAATTTTTCATTAAGACGGTATGTTTGTATCGTACCCTGATTATAAGATGCAATACCATCGCCTGTCCCAATCCATATTTTCCCATAATCATCTTCAATAAGTGCCATGATAAAACTAGCAGGTAAACCACTTTGTTTGCTATATACTTCTATACTTTTATCAGGAGATATTTTGACTAATCCTGACGCCGTGCCAAGCCAAAGGCGCTTAGAAGAATCAACTAAAATAGTTCTAATTTCATTACTTGGCAAACCGTTTTCGGTTGACATAATTTTATGCAGTTTATTGTCAGTAACAATATATAATCCTTGATTGTAGGTTCCTACCAACACTTGCTTTTCAGGTGTTTCAGCTAAACTTAAGACAGAAATTTGCTCATTTTCATGGGTGAGACTAATGGTGCTAATTATGCCATTTTTAATTTGGTTTAAGCCTTTACTACTGCCAATCCATAAGCTGCCATCTGAATGCGATAAAACACTGCGAATATAGTCATCAACTAATCCTTGTTTAGTGGTTAAAGTTATAAACGGGGCTTCTCTTAAACGGAATAAACCACTGTTTGTACCCACCCAAATACTTTGTTCAAAATCTTGATATAAAGCAGAAATTTTATTGTTAGGTAAACCACTTTTATCATCTAGTTGCTCTATTTTATTTTTTTTTGTATTAAGTCTGAAGATTCCATGGTTATCTGTACCTAGCCAAATATTTAAAGCATTGTCTTGTAATAAACTGCTAATTCTTTCGTTTGAAAGCTGTGGATGTAAAGGTTGGAAAAAATTATCAATTAATATATATGCTCCTTGTTGTGTACCGACAATAAGTTTATTTTCTTGGGTTAGTAAAAGTGCTTGGACAGGTACATTAGGGAGACCATAAGTTTCATCAAAGTGGTGTACTAGGGTTTTATTTTTAACAGAATATAAACCTTTATTTGTTGCAACCCAAATAGTCTTTTCGTTATCTTGCACTATTTTATAGGCTCTAATATTGTTGATAATAATAGTGCTTTGCTGACTTTTTACGTTTCGATAAAGCAACCCTTTACCTTCTAAAGCTAACCAAAGGTTGTTGTCGTGATCGTAGATAGCATGATTGATCATTGTTGAAGCAGGAGCTTTGGCTGACCATTGATTATTGCTGCGTTCTGATAACCCCCCGCGAGCTCCAGCCACTAAAAGATCACCTGACAGTGTTGAAGTTAAACTCTTTATTGCAGAATCGGGCAAACCAGCTTCAGATCCTCGGGTAAATATTTTGAAGTCTCTTCCATTAAAACGAGCTAATCCTTCCCATGTGCCAATCCAAAGGTAGCCATCATGAGTCTGCGATATGGTATTAATACCATTGTGGGGTAACCCATCGTGTGTGCTCCATGTTTGAGTGAAGTAGTCAGAGACAGGTAATGATTCATCATTAGTCGAGAAATGGTTTGAGAGCACTGAAAAACAGGGAAGAGAAAAATAAAAAACTAAAAACTTATGTAAGATTGATGAATATTTCAAGGTTGAGGATTCCTCAGCGTAACCTGTTTAGTTTATATTTTAGCAATGTTAAGGGAATTATGGGGGATTTTTTATTAATTAAGTGGATAAAATTGTTATTAATTAACTGTTTTATTTATTACTGTAAATATTAAACTGTAATCATATTGAAACACTCGGCTTTTGATAATAAAAATATATTCTTCTAAAAACTATTTTTTTTATTAAGTTTTAAGTAGATTATGCAACCATGTAAGTAAAAGTAGTAGATAAAAAGTAAAGATCGAAAAAAACAATACCAATTTGATTAAATTTCTTCCCAACTCAGAGCTTTATTAGCGAGCTTAGAACAAGGAAAATTGATTAAACATAGTTACTCTATATTTCTTCAATTTTGTGATGTTATCAGTTTGCTAATGAGCTCCCAAAGGGCGAGTTTAAAAGGCTTATAT